>NZ_JBALPC010000185.1:0-5603 GCF_036965225.1 Bacillus sp. JJ1474
GTAAAAGTCACAATAAAACAGTATATGATAAAAGATGTAATATCCATGATGAAAACTCCCTTTCAGCGTTTTCATATAAATATACATCTAAAAATTTAATGGGATATAGTATATTATTGCAGGATTAGATATTTGTTTGATTGAAACCCTTAAAAGTCCCTTTTTAAAAACGCTATCTAATATATTCTATGGCGGTTATATAGAATAACCTTTTTAAACTTTTTTTGCACCACCTCCTTAATTCAAGGGTAGGGTAAATAGAGTCTTTTTAATAAATACAGAGATTTATATTAACTTATTAAATCATCTCTACCTATCCGTTTTAAAAATTTATAAAACGACTCTCGCTTTTTACCCATTTGCGAATAGATAGCGATAACCTTTTCTACAGTATCGTACAATTCTTCTGGCGTTAAATTCTCCTTCAGCAAAGAACCGACCTCGGCGTCTTTCCCTTTTGCTTTTCCACCAACATATAAATTGTAATGGTCTCTAATTTTCATAACACCTATGTCGCTTAACATGGGTTCACCGCAACCAATGGGACAACCTGTATAGGCAACTCTTAAGGTAAAGGGAACAGCTCTTCCAGCAATACGGCGATTTAATTCTTTTGCTACCGGCATTCCTTCCTCTTCTTCTCCTTTGCAAAAATTGCAGGTTCTTAAGCTTTTTACGAAGTTTCCAACTGGATAACATGCTAATCCAACATTTTGAAATTCTTCTATAATATATTCTTTTTTGGCTTCCGGGATTTCTATATAGAGTTGTTGGAAGGTGGTTAACTCCAGTTCCTCCTCTTCATTCATATATTTTGATATTGTCACAAGTTGCTTCGCGTTGAGTTTTGCTCCGTACCCTATTCCCCCATTTATGGCGATCTTAATTTTTTTATCATTATCCTCCATATAACTTTTCCTCCTTTCTTAACCATCTACTATACGCTAGTATGGTATAAATTTTACCGATACGAGACCTGCCACTAAATATAGTGACAGGTGATATCGACTATTTTATTTTTCTAATTTCACTCTTTGTAAACGCAGTGCGTTTAACACGACCGACACGGAACTAAATGCCATTGCTGCACCAGCTACCCATGGTGCAAGTAACCCTATTGCTGCAATTGGAATCCCAATGGTATTATAGGCAAATGCCCAGAATAAGTTTTGTTTAATATTACGCATCGTTTTGCGGCTCATTAAAATCGCATCAGCAATACTGTTTAAGTCGCCTCGAATTAGTGTAATATCCGCAGCTTCCATGGCAACATCTGTCCCTGTACCAATGGCCATCCCAATATCAGCTGTAGCTAGTGCTGGTGCGTCATTAATCCCATCGCCGACCATTGCCACTTTTTTGCCCTGTTCTTGTAGTTTTTTCACTTCTTCTGCTTTACCCTCAGGAAGCACTTCTGCAATAACCGCATCAACGCCTACCTCTTTACCAATTGCTTGGGCTGTACGTTCATTATCACCTGTCATCATAATTACTTTGATGCCCATTTCTTGTAATCGGCGTACAGCTTCCTGAGATGTATCTTTAATCGTATCTGCTACGGCAACTAGCCCTGCATATTGCCCATTAATATTGGCTAGCATCGCTGTTTTCCCATTGCGCTCTAATTCTTCCATCGCTGGGAGAACGGATTGTATATCGATCCCATATTGTTGCATAAGTTTACGCGTTCCAATGACAACCCCTTGACCTGAAACAGTCGCCTGCACCCCATAACCTGGGATCGCTTCGAAGAATTGGACATCACCAAGTTCAATGCCTTTATCTTGAATGCCTTGAACGATAGCTTGTGCTAATGGGTGCTCTGATTGCTTTTCCGCTGCACCGATCAACGATAAAAATTTCGTTTCGTCTTGACCATCTGCTACTAAAACATCCGTTAGGACAGGTTTACCATGTGTGACAGTACCTGTTTTATCGACTACTACTGTGTCAATACCTTGAGTTTGTTCTAAGTGTTCGCCACCTTTGAACAAAATACCAAATTCTGCAGCACGACCCGAACCAGCCATAATGGAAGTTGGTGTCGCTAAACCAAGTGCACAAGGGCAAGCAATTACAAGTATGGCAATTAACACTTCAAGTGCTGGTGTAAACTCACCTGGTTGAACAAATATAATCCATACTAGGAAGGCAATGATAGCAATCCCTACTACTATGGGTACAAAAATACCTGAAATTTGATCCGCCATCCGTTGGATTGGTGCTTTTGAACCTTGTGCATCTTCTACTACTTTAATAATTTGGGCTAATGCTGTATCACGTCCAACCTTTGTTGCTGTCATTTTGATGAAACCATTTTTGTTAATGGTTGAGCCGTATAATACGTCACCTGCTTTTTTATCCACTGGTAAACTTTCACCTGTTAACATCGATTCATCAACAGATGTTGTTCCTTCTACTACTTCACCATCAACAGGAATTTTTTCACCTGGCTTCACTAAAATCGTGTCACCTATTACTACCTCTTCTAAAGGTATTTCTTTTTCAACTCCATCACGTATGACGATAGCTGTTTTTGCCTGAAGCCCCATCAATTTTTTGATCGCTTCTGATGAACGGCCTTTTGCTCTTGCTTCAAATAATTTACCTAAAAGAATAAGTGTAATCAGTACTGCACTGGTTTCAAAATATAAATGTGGACTGTGGTGTGTTCCAGCTGTAACAATCGCTTGATATACACTATAAAAATAGGCTGCTGAAGTGCCCATAGCAACGAGTACATCCATGTTTGCACTACCATTGCGAAGTGCTTTATAGGCACCCACATAAAACTGTTTACCGATAATAAATTGTACAGGTGTTGCCAATAACAATTGAAACCATGGATTCATTAAGATGTCTGGTACATATAAAAACGATGTAAAAGAAAAGTGCCCAACCATCGTCCATAATAGCGGTAACGATAAAATCGCTGAAATTATAAATTTACGTTGTTGATCTTTAATGTGCTTTTCACGGTGGTCGACTTGTTCTTTTTCGTCTTGCTTTTGGTGCGCACCGTAACCTAGCTTTTCTACCTTCGCAATGATGTCTGCAATCGCTACCTCCGAAGGATTAAATTCGATTGTTGCTTTTTCAAGTGCTAAATTGACGTTCGCATTTGCAACACCTTCCATCTTATTTAATCCTTTTTCTATGCGCGTAGCACATGCGGCACAGGTCATTCCGGTAATATCAAATTCCGCTTTTTGTTTGACAACACCGTAGCCAAGTGCTTCGATTTTCTTTTCAAAATCAGCTTCACTTAGTTTCGAAGGGTCATATTTAATCGATGACTTTTCAAGGGCTAAGTTAACGGTTGCTTGCTCGACACCCTCCATTTTATTTAGCCCTTTTTCAATACGTGTTGCACACGCTGCGCAAGTCATTCCGGTAATTCCAATACTCGCTTCTTTGGAAGCTGCACTTTTTGCTGCTGAACTCATGAACTTTCCACCTCTCAAATACCCACAAGGGGTATATTTGTTTGAAAATGAGAGAGTGCTGCGATAGCACTCTTATTCCACCTCATATCCTTGGTCTTCAATGGTTTCTTTAATTTTATCAAGGGATACTTACGATTCATTAAATGTCACTTCAACTTGGGCATCATCTAATTTTACATTTACCTGGCTAATACCTTCTAATTGACCAACGCTACCTTCTATTGAATTCACACAATGCCCACATGACATTCCTTGTACTTTTAATGTTACATTTTGCATACCTTTTCTCTCTTTTAACGAAATGTTATTCAGCGTGATATACACCATAGGGGTATATACAAATTAAAAAAATTTACTTTTTCATTAATTTTTGAATGGTTACAACCAATTCATCGAGTACCTCATCATCACCTTCTGAAAGACGATCTACGACACAACCTTTAAGATGACCTTCTAAAAGAATTTTAGCTACACTATTTAATGCAGATTGCGTAGCAGAAATTTGTGTTATCACATCATCACAGTAAACGTCTTTGTCTATCATTCCTTTGATGCCTCGAATTTGCCCTTCGATACGATTTAATCGAGTGGTTAAATCCTTCTTTACTCGTTCTGGATGATGGCTTTTACGGCAAGACGTAACATCCTCAGTATGGCAAGCTACTTCATTCGCTGTGTTTTCCATTAGCTCAACCTCCAATCTTGATTTTATATTACCATACCCATGCTGGGTATGAAAAGAAATAAACATAAATATTTTTTATCAGTATGCTAAAACCTTTTTTGAACACGATTGTTAAAAGGAAACTACTAGCTGAATGGATTTCTTACGAAAATCGCTGCTGCCCATTTATAAAATTCTCACTATATGTAAGTGGTGAAGCAAACTCTATAAGATAAGAAATAATAGGAAGTAAAGTAGTCAAAAATCTACTAAGAGAAGAATTTCTTTTAGCATAAGCACCTTTACTCTAAATCTTTCCGGTTTGGGGGATTTTTAAATTAAGCTAAATAACAATTATGATAATATTAAGTAAGAATTCCTGTTCAAATTAAATATTTTCTTAAAAATCACTTATTACATAAGCCTCTTATTTAACAACTTTACAGAAAGTCTTTTTAGGGGGCGGTAAGAAGGGGCATCCAAATAATGATTTCTAGAGAAAAATTAGAAAACAATCAAGTTTGGCTATATGTCATTGTACTACTGATAGCAGCTGGATTTGGATTAATAGCTCCTGATTTCGGAGCACAATTAGATGCAACAATTTCTTTTATCATTGCTATTTTAATGTATAGTATGTTTTCGCAGATTCCTTTTACTTCTTTAAAAGAATCGTTTGCTAATCGTCGTTTTATTTGTGCTTTATTAACAGTTAACTATATTGCAGTTCCTATTGTGGTGTGGCTTCTATCAAAGTTATTACCCGAATATCCACCGTTATTGCTTGGGGTCTATTTAGTATTACTTACACCTTGTATTGATTATGTGATTGTTTTTACAGCTCTAGGGAGTGGTAATGAAAAGCTTATTCTTATTTCTACACCTATTCTCTTCATTACTCAAATGCTGCTATTACCTTTGTATTTATTATTGTTTATTGGGGATGATGCAGCAGAAATAGTAGACCCTGGTCCATTCCTTGAAGCATTCATTGGTCTTATCGTTATCCCTTTAGGACTTGCTATTGCCCTACAGATATTTGCAAAAAAATCACTTATTGGGAATAAAATAATAGATATATCGGCATGGCTTCCCGTCCCATTCATGGCTCTTACTCTTTTTGTTGTTGTATCGTCTCAAATAGGCAAATTATCAACATATATTGACCTGATTATCAAAGTAATTCCTATATATATTGCTTTTATGATTATTATGCCTATCATTTCTAGGTTTATTGCAAAGTGGTTCAAGCTTGATATTGGTTCAGGTCGTGCACTTATATTTAGTGGAGCTACACGTAATTCTCTTGTAGTTCTTCCTCTTGCTTTAGCCTTACCAGATAATTTGAGCACATTAGTAGCAGCCATAATTGTGACACAAACAATCGTTGAACTTGCAGGTGAACTAATTTATATTCGATTAGTACCCAATATACTTTTACGTTAAGAAACAACTTAATTCATATGTCTTCTAAAAAGCCCCCCTGCATCGTA
>NZ_JBALPC010000185.1:5667-9711 GCF_036965225.1 Bacillus sp. JJ1474
TACGATGCAGGGGGGCTTTGCTTGTCTATTTTATTTAATGGAAAAATTTAAAATTCTATTGTCAAATAAAAATGCCCTTCATAATAACAGAGGGCATTATAAGGAGTAGTAATAAATGAAAGAGGATGAGATGTTAAATTTTTTGATGAATACCTTTCCTAATTTAGAAATTAGAGAAGTACAAGCAAACACTAATGGTTGGGATAATAACATTTATATATTAAATAATGAGATAGTCTTTAGATTCCCAAAATCTGAAGATCTTTTATCTAAAATATTGAATGAAGGCAAAATACTAAATTTGTTAAAATATAAAAAACCTATTTTATGCATACCAGACTATGAATATGTTTTCAGTGGGAGTGATTTAAAAGGCGTTAAATATTCTTTCTTGAAAGGTAAGTCTTTAGGTGAATATCCCATTAACAATCTTAGAGATAATCCAAACAACGCCAAGTTGATTGGTGATTTTCTAACGAAGTTGCATAGCATTGATGTTTCAAACCCTAATCTAATTAACTTAGAGACAATCCATACACTTAAATACTGGGAAAATTTATATTCCTCAGTCAAAAATGATATATTTCCTTTTTTAAATGACCAGCGACAGAATGAAATTAATGAAGTATTCACTAATTTTATTGACCTCTTTCCAAGTTTAACTTTTAAAAAATCAATAATACACGGTGACTTGACTGCCTCAAACATTATTTATAATAAGGGTAAAAACTGTATTGATGGCATTATTGACTTTACAGATGCCCAAATAGGAGATCCTGCTTTCGATTTTGCAGGTTTATATTGGTCTTTTGGTTCAGAATTTACAAAGGACGTATTATCTTGGTATAGCGCTCCTGAATCGTCTGAGAATTTATTTAATAGAGTAAAAAACTTTTATGGATTACAACCAGTTTTTCATGAAATATTATTTGCAGTGAAAAATAATCAACAAATCAATTGGGATACTGCCTTTGAAAAATTTTCTTACCTAAAAAATTTATATGAAACATAATTAGTAGCCTGTTATTAAATTAAAGGTGATTATCTTAATAAGGTATAAGCATTTGATCTCTAACTTTAGCTAACCAGTTAAGCTCTTATGTTTTTCCGTTAAAGGGCGCTTTTCTGAAATAAAGAAAGCGTCTTTCTACATGAAAAGGGCCATTTAATGGAATAAGGCTTATTAAGCTAAAGGTTTGGTTAGTTGAATTTGTTGGCCAGAAAAAAAAACCGCACACAATGCGGTCTGATGTTCAATAATTATGGGATACCTTTTTAGGGAAGACTTGTATTTTACTCATCATTACTAATGGGTTCCACATTTTGTTCATTTGTTTGACCCCCATATTGCTGGTTAATTTCTTTAGCTAACTCATCTAAAAATTCATCAGATAAAAAGGGACTATTGTCTTTGAACATATAAATCCTCCTTTGACGTTGCATCTCTTAAATATTTTTCTAAAGCATGAATTAATATCTACGTTACTAACATTTCCGTTTTTCTGTTTTTTTATCTTTTTACATAAAATTTATTTACTTTTGCAGAACACAGGAGTATTATAATCACTGTTTCAAATTTCTAAATCGCTGAAACCATTAGGTACGGGGGAACCATTTTTGTGGGTTGTTACTTAACCCAAGGGGTGAATCCTTTCAAGGTAGGGCTACTCAAAGGCCCGAATCCGACAGCTAACCTCGTAAGCGTTAAATGAGAAGGAAGGTGGAGCTTGTGACACAAAAAAGTGATGTGTCTACAGGTCTGTTTAACTCTGACTTGTAGGCACTTTTTTTTATTCATGTAAAAATTTTGTTCTTTTAGAGAAATTACTGTTTATAAGGGAATATATAACCTATTGACACTATTTAGGCGGTGAGTAATTAATGATTTCATTCATAAAAAGGCTTTTAATTGGACGACCTTTAAAATCCAATGAATTAGGAGAACAGAAACTTAACAAAACGAAAGCATTAGCGATCCTTTCTTCTGATGCTTTATCATCAGTGGCATATGGTCCTGAACAAATTTTGATAGTATTGGTCACAGTAGGTGCTGTAGCATTTTGGTATTCAATTCCTATCGCAGTTGGTGTATTAATTCTTTTAACAGCTCTTATATTGTCTTACAGGCAAATCATCTTTTCTTATCCTCATGGCGGTGGAGCGTATGTGGTTTCAAAGAGCAATCTAGGTGTAAATCCAGGCTTAATAGCTGGAGGTTCGCTATTGGTAGACTACATACTTACTGTTGCTGTAAGTGTGTCTGCTGGTACAGATGCTCTAACATCTGCTTTTCCCACCTTACATAACTTTAATGTGGAAATTGCTATTGCATTTGTGATTTTTATTACAATTTTGAATTTAAGAGGAGTAACGGAGTCTGCATCAATTTTAGCTTACCCCGTTTACTTATTCGTTGTAGCGATGTTCATATTAATTGGTGTGGGTATTTATAATATTCTAACAGGAGGAGTTTCACCTGAAATACACACCCCGATTGGTACACCTGTAGCGGGAATCAGTTTATTTATTCTTTTAAGGGCGTTTGCTTCGGGAAGTTCCGCCTTAACAGGGGTTGAAGCTATATCCAATGCCATTCCCAATTTTAAAGATCCAGCTCCTAAAAATGCTGCTAAAACATTAATGGCAATGGGAGCCTTGCTTGCGATACTGTTTTCAGGAATCATATTTTTAGCCTATTATTATGGCATTGCTCCAAGTAGAGAGGTAACCGTTGTTTCCCAAATTGCAGAAGAAACTTTCGGTCGAAATTTCATGTACTTCTTTATTCAAGGAACTACAGCATTGATATTAATCCTTGCTGCAAATACTGGTTATTCTGCTTTCCCATTGCTGGCGGTTAATCTCGCAAAAGATAAGTTTATACCAAGGATGTTTCTGATTAGGGGAGACCGATTAGGATATTCTAATGGGATCCTCATACTTGGAATTGCTTCTATCATTTTAATTCTTGCTTTTCGGGCAGAAACAGAGCATCTTATTCCACTTTATGCAGTTGGAGTATTTCTCCCATTTACTTTGTCTCAATCGGGAATGATGGTTAAATGGCTGCGAGAAAAGCCCAAAGGGTGGATTCCAAAATTCATAATTAATACAACGGGTGCTGTTATTAGCTTTACGGTCACAATGATTTTCTTTTTAACAAAATTTTCACAGGTTTGGTCAATCTTAATTTTTCTACCTATCATTGTCTTGCTCTTTCATCGAATTAGAAAGCATTATGAAGCTGTTGGAGACCAGCTTAGGCTTACAACTTGTGAATCTCCTGTGAAAATTGAGGGTAATGTTATGATAGTGCCTGTTGCCGGCATGACTCACGTTGTAGAGAATTCCTTAAATTATGCTAAATCGCTTTCTCCTGAACAAATTATTGCTGTATATGTTGCATTTGAAAGAGAAGACGAGAAGAAGTTTGGAGAAAAATGGAGGAAATGGCAACCTGATGTAAGACTAGTAACACTGCACTCTCATTATAGAAGTATCATCAACCCACTAACCAAATTTGTTGATACTGTGGAGCATAAAGCGAGGGAAGGAAATTATAATGTGACAGTTGTCATTCCACAATTTATACCTAAAAAAGGTTGGCACAATATTCTTCACAACCAATCAAGCTTACTAATTCGTGCCTTCTTATTGTATCGGAGAGATGTGGTCGTTACAACTGTACCTTATCATTTAAAAAAATAAAGAGCAGGACTTTCATGTACTTCCTTACTTTGATATTAACGGAGCTGCTTTAAGCAGCTCTTTCTTATTTGAACTATCATGTAAAAACAGCACTTTATTGCGTATTCTGTGGTGAACGCTGGGTTCATGGTTGGGTAACGGTGCTAAAGTTCAATATAAGCGAACTGTTTCAATAGCCTTTGATCTTCCACAAAAGGGCGCTTTTCTGAAACAAGGAAAGCGTCTTTCTTCATGAAAAGGGCCATTTTCTTGAATAAAGTTGGAAGGTTATGTGTTATAAATTTAAGTTGATCAAAAAAGGAAATTTATGGAGTTTACAGAATTAGTTAACGAATA
>NZ_JBALPC010000186.1:0-5933 GCF_036965225.1 Bacillus sp. JJ1474
CTCTAACAGCATAACCCCATGCTGATTAGCATGGGGTTAAAAAAATTGTTTAATTTTTGTCGTAGATATCTCACTGCACTAAAAAATATTACAGTAAAGTTGTTTAAATCTTAAAGTTATTCTATAATCGCGCCCGATTCTTGAATAAAGATACTACATAATCCATTATCTATGATAAAACAAGGAAATACTGTATGTTCTTAATTGTCTCAACCTGATTACCATGTACTTGTTCTGTGTAGTCAATCCACTTATAATTTTTTATTTTGCTTTCTAGTTTTTCGTTTATTTCATCTTCAATTTCGTGCATCAATTTAACTATTTCATCCAACGACATATTAAAGCGATTGGCTGCTTGAAGGTGGGGTAATTGCTCTTTGAGAAGGGCTAAAAATTGCTCTTTCGTTTCGGATTGTTGTGCTAAACTATCTTCAATATCTTCAATAAATTGATAAAGCTTTCTTTTACTTCTTGGTAGAGAAGCCACAATATCCCTCGCAAAAATCTCCATCACTTTTTCATTCATTACATACGACCATCTTTCCCTTAGTGTTCAAAATCATTTATATTCATGTTCGGCTAGCCTTTCTAAATCTTCAAATGGCATTCTTAACATAAATCAAACAGGAACTTGTAAGCACTACACTAACGTTGTTCCTGTCGTTCCACTGCTTACCAGCTAGATTTTTTAACTCCAGGGATCTGCCCCTTATGTGCTAATTCACGAAAAGCGATACGAGACATCTTAAACTTTCTTAAGTATCCTCTTGGCCTCCCAGTAACTTGGCAACGGTTATGAAGCCTAGAAGGTGCTGAGTCACGAGGAAGCTTACTTAATGCAGCATAATCCCCTTTTTCTTTTAGTTCCCTTCTTAAATCCGCATATTTATCTACCATTTTTTTTCTTTTGATCTCTTTTGCAACTTTGGATTTCTTTGCCACTAATGTTTGCCTCCTAAATTCTCTTTAATAATCATAATGATTACGATTTTAAGATCAGACTCTTCAAAGTTAAACGACTATGTTTACACACTTTATCAACTATCTAAATTAACTTGTTTCAAACAAAGGCTTTGTCAGTGTTTTGGAGTTATTAAAGGAAAATGTTGCAATGCAACTAATCATAATTAGCTTTGACTTAATAGCAAAAGCCGATAAACCCTAGATTTATCGGCTTTATTAAAAATTTAGCAGAAATAGACGTGTTAAATTATTTTGTCTCACGGTGAAGTGTATATCTTTTTAAACGTGGGGAGTATTTCATTAGCTCAATGCGGTCTGGATTGTTCCTTTTATTCTTGGTCGTAATATAATTACGATCTCCTGTTTCTGTACATGCTAATGTGATTTTCACTCTCATGGTTTTCATCTCCCAATTTTGAAGTAGCGGATATTTATTGAAATCTGGCGGATAGTTGTACAACAGTGACGGATAAACGACGAGTTTACGACTATTGTGCTGCTATAAATGGAGGAAGTGGGTCCTTTAGATCATTCCAGTCCAGTTGCATCTCCTCATCCGTTAGCAAGCACTTATCTAATGAAGCTTCAATTTCATATTGCGACATGTCCACCCCAATGAAGACAAGTTCAATCATTCGGTCTCCAAACTGATCGTCCCATTTTTCAAGCAGTTCTGGTTCATCTTTGAGAATCTGTTCTCTTTCCAATTCCGGATAAGCAGCCAACCATTCTCCCGCACCTTGCAGAATGATTGATGGTCCTGCTTGTGACAATAACCCAGTCATATCATTTCGAGTAGCTAGCCATAAGAAGCCTTTTGCTCGAACAATATCTTCTGGCCACTCTTCCAGCCATTCCGTAAATCTTTCCGGATGAAAGGGTCTTTTCCTTCGATAGACAAAGGATGAAATGCCATACTCTTCTGTTTCGGGAGTATGCTCTTCATTTAATTCCTTTATCCAGCCTGCACCTTGGTTTGCTTCTTCAAAGTCAAATAAATTAGTATTCAAGATTTCATTTAGTGCCACTTGACCATGTGAGCTCTCAATGATCCTGGCATCTGGATTTAGCCTCTGAAGAACAGCCTTTAACTCCTGAACACTTTCTTTATCAACTAAATCAATCTTGTTCAAAATTAATACATTGGCAAACTCTATTTGATCAATTAACAAATCAACGACTTCGCGAGTATCGAATTCATCCATTGCTTCCTTCCGATCTAGCAAGCTTTCACCTGATGCGAAATCATGCCAGAATCGATTCGCATCTACAACGGTTACCATTGTGTCAAGCTTGCAATAATCAGGTAAGTTTATTCCAAGACTTTCATCTACATATGTAAATGTTTGAGCAACAGGAATAGGCTCTGAAATTCCGGTAGATTCGATTAAGATGTAATCAATATCTCCTCCTTGTACAAGCCTTTCAACTTCAATGATTAAATCTTCCCTTAATGTACAGCAAATACAACCATTTTGAAGCTCGACTAATTTCTCATCTGTTCTGGTGAAGCCCCCCTGTTTGATCATGGAAGCATCGATATTCACTTCACTCATATCATTTACAATGACAGCAATTTTTTTATTCTCACGATTCGATAATACATGGTTAAGCAATGTTGTCTTCCCCGCACCTAAGTATCCGCTTAACACAGTAACTGGTATCTTATTAACCATTTTGTTCACCTCTTTTTCTTAAATCAAAATCATTACGATTTAAACAATATTGCTATCCACAATACTTTATTACTTACTGAAGCTCTTGAAGGAGGAATACACACCTCTCCCCCTACTGACTGTGTTAAAAAGAATCCTTTACGCAAAGCGTAATCATTACGATTTAAATAATATTATAAAATTTTCTTCAATGCAAGATTTATTAATAAAAAAATTTATATAGCAAATTTTCCATCCAATCAATTTTATATTTTTAATTCATATTTTTGTTTATTTGATCATAGATTTACTTTAAAATATAAAGCGTAATTGTTACGATTTAATGATTTGGTATATAAAAGTCGGTCAGCCTATTTTCACTGCGCTGGAGATTCCTTCGTACATCAAGGCTTGTTCAAATAAGCTGACCGACAAATTATTATATACACAAAAAATAAGGAGATTATTATGAACCGAATTATTCGCACTCATATCATTGAGATTACTGGAGTTTTGATTATCGCCTTAGCCCTTTATCTTTTTTCATTTGGCTCAAACTTTAAAGGCTCGATAAGTCTTCCGCCATCAATCTTAAATCTGAATACTATTTTCATTAGTATCTTAATAGAAGCATTGCCCTTTGTTTTAATTGGCGTGCTTATTGCAGGGATTATCCAAATTTTCGTAACGGAAGATCATATTCGAAAATGTATCCCTAAAAATAAAGTCTTGGCAGTAATCATGAGCTGTGTCGTTGGCGCATTGTTCCCCGCCTGTGAGTGCGGAATTGTTCCGATTGTACGGAGACTCGTTGGCAAAGGGGTGCCGATATATGCGGCTATGGGCTTTATGCTGACAGGTCCTCTTATTAATCCCATTGTGATCGCTTCCACTTACATGGCTTTTGGTAATAATATGACGATTGCAGGATTGCGTATGGGGCTAGGTTTTATCATTGCTGTCATGGTTGCTTTTGCTGTCAGCCTGTTTTTCAAAGGAGCACAATTCAAATCATCTACCACCACTGTTCACATACATAAACAGCCGAAAGAGGATTTTATCACGCGGTTATGGTCCATGCTTACCCATTCAATTGATGAATTTTTTGATATGGCGAAATATTTAATAATGGGAGCATTTTTGGCGGCATTTGTCCAAACCTATATGCCAGCAAAAGCATTGCTAGAAGCCGGGAATGGGCCCGTTTCATCCATAATCGTTATGATGGGACTCGCTTATGTGTTATCCCTTTGCTCTGAAGCGGACGCATTTATTGGCGCTTCATTTAGTAGTATCTTTCCAACGCCTTCTATTTTAGCCTTTTTGATTTTTGGACCTATGATTGATTTAAAAAATACTTTAATGATGCTAAGCGTCTTTCGTTTTAAATTTGTTATGACTGTACTAGCTTTCGTTGTTGCAATCGTTTTTGTTTCATTACTATTAGTGTCAGGCTTTCTATAAGGGGAGAAATCTATGAACTTTCATTCTCAGCAGGCTATTAGAGCTCTAATTTTATTAAGCTTTCCCATCTTAATTTTTAAGCTTCATTTTACAGGAGAGATTACGAAATATATTAATCCTAAGTATGAAGGCTTAAGTATTTCAGCAGCGATACTATTTCTCGTATTATTTCTTATCCAGCTGACAAGAATTTGGACAGCCAAGGACCACAAACATCATAATTGTCATCATGAAGAAAGTGATTGCTGCCATCATCATGATCACGGTGACACACCTTTTAATTCAAAGAAGCTACTCTCTTACGTGGTGATTGTTTTTCCTTTAATAACAGGCTTCTTGCTTCCCGCCAAGGTCCTTGATGCTTCCATTGCTAATAAAAAGGGAGGCATGGCCATTATTGCGAATCAGAAACAGCAGCAAAAAAATGAAACAAGCAATGAATCTAATCAACCTGATGAAAATAGCGAAGATGATCAAAATGATATTACGGAAAATGAAAACATTGCAGTTCCAGCCCAACTAGAAGAGCATGAAATGGATCAGAATTTAACTGCCCAGGAAGAAATGTCAGAAGAAGATTATGAACTGTTGAAGAAAAAGCTAGCCCAAAATCCAAGCGTTATTATGGAAGATTCCTTATTTTCCACCTACTATGAAGATATTCATAAGGACATCCATAAATATAAAGGAAAACCCATTCAATTAACTGGTTTTGCTTATAAAGAGGATGGATTTGAACAGGATCAGCTTGTTATTGCCAGGTTTTTAATTACCCACTGTGTGGCAGATGCAAGCATTGTAGGATTTCTTACAGAACTTCCTGAAGCCTCTTCAATCGATACAGATACTTGGATAGAAGTAAATGGAGTCCTGGATATCACAACTTATAATGGAATGGAGCTTCCCTTCATAAAAATAACCGATTGGAAAAAAGTCACTGAACCTGAGGAGCCATATATTTATCCGATTAACATTAGAATTTTATAATCATTCAGATTAGCTGATAAATCTGTTTTCACAGTGATTATCAGCTTAAGAAGATGGCTTATTGGCAGAGGACTTCAGAATACTGCAGTTTTCATTGCTTTGAGTGGGTCGCGATTGAAAGTGGTCTACTCGAAGCAATGTTGTATAACTAACAAAAGAAACTGGGGATTATTATATATTAGATTTAAACCATTTTTATGCCTTAAATTGACCAATTAGGGGTAGAGTTAAGAGAACCGCAAATTTACAACGAGAAGAAAAAGCCTAATTTCTTAGTGTTTTTAGTAAAGAAATTAGGCTTTCGTTCCTCCGCAATCGCGCCCGATTGTTGAGTATGTTCAATTGGAAAAGTAAAGGGTCATATCTTTTAATTATTTTATGAATGGATTGGTATATAAATCTCTACTTCTTCTATATCATTTTCAATTGGATGATAGGTCTCAATAATATAGGATCCTAAGTTCTTTTGATATCCATTTTCATCTGACCATTTATTTAATTGTAAATGAAGGTCACCAACATCGTTTATTCTTCCTCTAGTAGTTACATACTCCTGCGAGATTTCTATATATTCCATACCAGAAGGAACTTCATTTAATGCATCATAAACAACCATTCCAACATAATAATATCCCTCTAGATGGTTTTCATCCCTTTTCGGTTCATAGAGTGCAATTTCAGTTTTAGAATGATTTTGAATTTCACCTGCTCTACTCATAAATTGTTGAGCAAGCTTCGGTACCTCACTCCCGTAGTTCGCAAAGGCACCCCTGTTTTTCATCGCAACAACTTTAAAGTCTTTTTTTACCCTTTTGCATTCCATCATAACACCCCTCAGGTAAATGTATTCGTTAACTAATTCTG
>NZ_JBALPC010000187.1:0-26922 GCF_036965225.1 Bacillus sp. JJ1474
CCTCCCCCCCATCACCCCTAATGTGAAAGACTTATTTTCCATATATTTTCAGAGAGTTAAGGCCGCATACGGTCTGGAGAGATTCTGAAAACTTCGGACTTTTTAACCCGGGGGTATCGCCATTTTTCATTTCTTAAAAACAAAGGAAGAGACGTTTTAATCCCACCGTTCGTCATTCCATTTCCCTTCTCTTGTCACTTTACCATCAAAGCGATCATGTCTTACGTTGTGATGATACTTACATAAGGTACGCATGTTTATTATTTCTAACGCCAACTTAGGATGTGTTTCAAGTTCCTTGATATGGTCAATCTCAAGCGTTGCTCTGTCTTGAGTTGTCACCTTGCCTTCTCGTTTACACCAAACGCATTCATAGTTGTCACGTTGTAAAACAAGTTGTCTTAGCCTTAACCATTGCGTTGAATTATAGAACTTCTTCTTTTGTTCTTTTGTTTTGTACTGCTGCTTATTCTTCATCGTTACCTTTATCAATCTCTTCTAATTCATCAGCCAATGCTTCTGCATGTTTAGCGATTGCTCTTAGCTTAGCGGAAAGATTATCAGTATATGCGGATACTTCTATCGATAATCCTTTATTATTTTTAGGTCTATTATTCTTTTTGAATAGACTGTAGTTAATATGCCCTGTCATTCCATCGTAAGGAACAGGCTGTACAAGATCATTACAAACAGGACATCTAATCCCATCTAAACATGTACCAACTATTCTTGCGCCACATTTTTTGTTCATACAATTTACTTGCTGCTTCTCCATACTCCTCACCCTTCCTTCCTTAGAAAACTAAAATGTTTTTCTCTCTCCTTGCGCCTTGCCTCAAATCTCTGCCTTTTTTCATCAATACGTTGCAGGCTCTCTTGAATAGATTTCTGTACTCTTTTGGATTGCTCATCATGTTCCTTATCCATCTCCAAAACTTTATTCGCTACATGATCAAAGAAGTCTATCATCATAATCACCCTTCTTTCTCCAAAATTAAAAAGGCTGTCATTTTCTCCTCACAGCCCCATTCACTCTTTTATAGGTATCTCTCCTGGTGCCCATCAATTCCTCAACTTCTCTCCGGCTCATAGCAGCAATAATCTTCTTCTTTATAACTGGTTTACTTGGTTTAGCTTCCTGCTTTTCTTCTGCTGATCTTCTAAGCTGATTAAATTTCCTGATTTCATCTTTTGATAAATGCTCAATGAACTTCAATTTAATCACCTTCTTTTAGGCAAAATAAAAAGCACCCTTTTAAAGGTGCTAATTTAATTACTTTCCGATAAATATTGTTCAAAGTATTTATCTATATTTTTGCTTGAGTACCAACGACTGATGAAAATAATCACAAATAATACAAATACTCCCCAGAAATACCACCAAGACCAATTACCAAAATTTACATTTAACATTTTATTTACTAAAAAAATAACAATTAATGCAATCCCTATACTAACCGTAACTGCTCCTAATTCATGCTTTCTTGATAGTAAATACTGATAACGTTCCTTTTTCATTTTTCCAATTTCATCTTTAAAAAACAATTTATCTAAACTAATTTCTTTAGAAAAATAATCATTCCAAACTTCTTGGTTTAATATTCTCCTAGAAAATCTAAATTTAGGAACCACCCAAAAAAATGAATGATGTATTTGATTGAGTAAGTAGCCTAATGGTACACCAATTATAGTTAAAAACGCTCCTAATGCTAATGGATCAATAGTTTTTATTATATCATTTATTTCATTTTGAAAATTAAAGAAAATATACGGACCAAGGATCATTATTAATATCCATCCTGGTATTCCCCATCTTACTAAATGTTTTGTATCAAAATTCATAAAAATAAAACCTCCTACCCACAATTATGAGTAAAAGGAATTAGATGGACAAACACTATCGTTCACCATATTACGACATTATTCTACAACTCTAAAACATTATCAGACTTCCACAATTGACCTGTATGGCGTTTTAGAAGGATTTTAACAGTAATTGTCCACCGAAGAAAAAGAAACGCTTAAACGGTTGATAAACCACCTCATTATGCTAATAGCTCCTTTATTTGCAATCTCACTTATACTTAGGGAGGAAAAACCAAGCAAAGTATGATTGCTGCTAAAAACAACAACAAAACAGTACTTTAAGATTTCCCGATACTAGTGTCGCGATTGACGCGGTCAAGCTCCAGACGCTCCTCCCTTAGGCTACATCCTTCATCACTTCTAACTTCTTATCGAGTACACCATCGGTCCATACGAACTATTCCATCGTATAGACTCGCTTGATAAGGGAAAGATGCGTCTCCCAGGAATTACTTCCTGAGATAATCCTATAAAAATGGACAGAAAAAAAAGGCAGCAACTTTGTCCGCCTTTTTCTCCTCAATTTGTTCAGTATTTGTTCGCAAAAAGTTCGCGAAATTTTAAATGATATTTAAACAGTGTGCAATCATGAAAATTGCTTGCTTCTTCTTCTCATAATAGGCTGTTTTTTGTAAGCATAGATCAAGATATATATCCAAGTCGTTTTGCTTTTCAATAGCCAAGTATTTTTTCTCAATAATTTGCCGTTCAAGGCTATCAAGGTTATTCAATGCCCTTTCCATATGCAGGACCTTCATTTCCTTTTCACGGTCATTATCATATAACTTAGGAAAGATATCAATGGTAATTCCTCTCTCATGAAGCTCCAGCTTGTTTAACTGTTGAATTTTTAAGGCTCTGAATAACTTCAGTTCTTTCACAACAATAGATCGAATTGCCTTTTCGTCAACATCTGGAAAGAATGATAATTGATTGCTCATCCGTTCTCCCCCTATGGTATAATAAATCTATTAAACAACACCATTGTCAGGAGAAATCCTGGCTTTTTTTATTTCAATTTGGCAACTTTGTTCTTGTTGCCATTTATATAATCAGCATGAACTAGCGTATAGCTTTGACCATTAAATTCGATTCTAGTTGGCACTCCATTTTTAGCTTTCAAGACCTCAACAACGGGCCTAAAGCTATCACCCTTTTGACGAGCTTTTGGTTTCCTTATTGATCTCACCCCTTAGGAAATTCCTTTACTCTTGTGTTTAATAAGCCACTGCTGGCTTAAAGCGATTATGTGATACGCAAAATTCAGGTAAATTTGCTCTTACTAATGCATCTGCAAAAGGTGGAGGAACACTGTTTCCAACACGCCTTATTTGATCTGATTTTGTACCAGTGCGAATATAGTTACTTGGAAAGCCTTGACCAGCAAAGAGCTCATGAGGTTGAAGCATCCGTAATCCAATATCAGTGACCTGGTAACCATTTGTTTTAACTGCTGTTAATGCGAATCTGTCTTTAATGGTAATAGTGTGTAACGGCTCCATTAACCCATGTCCTACACCTTGGCCATAATACTTAGTTAGAAAGGCAGTAACTAACCCAAATCTATTTCCACCTGCAGTTATAGTGTGAAGGGGCGTATCAAGCGAAAGGCCCCGCACTTCCTTTTCTGATTGCTCTGTATAGTAGCTAATTAGAAAAGCTGCTTTATGTTCATCCGGCACTATAAACGGTTTATCATTATTTATGACGAATCGCTCTAACCCTTTTTGAATTCGTTTTAATGTATTTGGAACAAGAGGCTTTTTACGATCAAATATAGATGGTGCTCCAATGGACCAATCAATAATTTCACTTGATGTTCTCCATGGTTTTAATTTCCCTCTTTGCACAGCCGGACTTTGTGGATCACCATGAGTAGGCTTTGGCCAAACAATTGGTTTTCCATCACATCGAGCAATCATAAAGAGCCTCTTGCGAATTGTGGGAGCTCCATAATCGCAAGCCTGAAGCTCCCTGAAATCTACTTCATATCCCAATGCCTGAAGTGATTTAACAAAACTATTGAAAGTTGCACCCTTCATATCTTTTATTGGCTTTCCGTTTTCAATTGGTCCCCAATCCTTAAACTCTTCAACATTCTCAAGCATAATAACCCTTGGTTTAACAGCAAGTGCCCATTTGACCGCAATCCATGCTAGGCCGCGTATTTCTTGCTGTACAGGTTTGCCGCCCTTCGCTTTGGAATGATGAGTACAATCAGGACTAAACCAAGCAAGTCCTACTTTACGACCCTTGCATGCTTCTTTAGGATCCACATCCCAAACTGATTCACAGTAATGTTCAGTATCGGGATGGTTTAACTTGTGCATTGCAATGGCAGCTGGATCATGATTAATTGCTATGTCTACTGATAAGCCTGTGGCCATTTCAATTCCCGTGCTGGCCCCGCCACCACCTGCAAAGTTATCGACTATTATTTCTCTGAATAGGTCAAGCTGCATTACTATCCTCCTAACCTAGTAAACTTATTAATTCAAGAGTTGATTAAACATTCAACGCTGCTTCGCATTCTTCTTTTGTTTTGAAGAATCCACCAAGCCTTCTTTCTACACTGTCCGAACTTCTGTAGGAAGTAGGTTTAATATACATTTTCACTTCAATTTTATTACCGTTAGCCCATATATGCATTTTTATTTCTATTACTGTTCCTTTTTCAACACTTTCCGTTGTTTTACTCTCATAACCATAACCAGCACATTCAGGGCATTTGATTTTAACTTCTTCACCTTTGATTTCAGCGATAACTTCTTTATCCCCTAAACAAACCGGACAATCTTCACGTACATAAGTTTTTTTTATGAACCAAACTTCATCACCTAATTTGAAACCGCCTAATAACTCTCTTAAAGTTTCGTCCGCGCCTTCTTTTTTGAAGGTTTTTTCAGCAACACCTAAATTAAGTTGTAATTTATGCATGTCATTTCTTAAGTCACTAATGGTTTTTTGCGACCTTTCATCACGATCAATGGCTTCTTGGTAATTTTTAACCCTTTCTGCTAAACGTTTTTCAACTTCCTGATCTAACAACTTGTTTATACCGATGTTAAATTCAAAGTTTTCATCAACCTCAAAGTAATCTTCATCCGGCTCCCAATACCCCATGTTAATTCCTCCTTTAATTAAGTGAACATAATACAAAATTAGTTGAATCACTTTTCTTCTGAACAAAACTTATGCTTTAAGACAAAATGGCATTTACATGTACATATGAATTTAATACCATCGCCCCATCGTTTTTGGCTAAAAACCTTGAACTTACACTTAGGACAAAACGCGCTGTAAATCATAAAGCCACACGCTCCTCGAAATCAAAGTGTATATTAATCTTTCAAAATCCCATTTCTGACAAAAATATTTCTAATGGCTTTATCAGCCTTAATCCTGCCCAATTCGATTTTATATTTTTCGATTTCTTTACGGCGGCGAGCAAGAGATCTGCCCAACCGCCTTTTCTGTTTTTTCTTGTTAACCATTATTTGACTACCTTTAATTGACTTTCAGGCACCGTCACTGTTCCATCGCCTTCCACAGAATAAGAAATGCCCTCATGATCATCGATACTCATTTGTCCTTCTGGAGCATTATCATTTTGTGGACGACTTTCCATTACTTCTTTTGGAGTTTTATAAGCATAAGTTAAATCAATTAAGAAATACTGACCGTACTTGTTATATTTCTCTGTGATTTTGTGCATTTGAAGATTGTCATTTTCTTTAGCAGCTGAGATAATTTCCTCTGCTTCTTCACGTGTATCTGCGTAATGTTGTTCTTTTTGGTTTAATTGTACTTTTGTCATGGTATTAGCTCCTTTGGTATTAGAATGAAATTTGAATGATAGTTTTCCTTTGTATTCTCGTGATTTCTAAGCTTAAAATTGATTCTGATAGATTAATAACCTTCGTCCTGCCGTAAATGGTTAATTTGATTTTTTTCGAAATAGGCTTTTTCAACTTGCTCCCCTGTGAAGCCCAACATTTCACCAAGACTTAAATACAATTCAAATCCCTCATGGAAATACCCACCATGACCACACTCGTATATCTCCCAATCGACTCTCATTAAGGCTGTAAATTGTTGCTCTATTGTTCTGAATTTAATAGTTTCAATTGCTAATCCAGCTACATCTTTATCAAATCCATGTTGTAAACCAATTTCCAAAACAAAATGCAATCCGTCCACATATTCTTCAAGGAGTGGATTTTTATAAGGTTCTCCCCATCCAGTTACAGGAACCTTGGTTCTAGGCTCCTGGTCCTTACTCCAAAACTTAAACCCTCGCCATTCATTCGCACATTCACCGATTTCGACAAGCAAAGCCAAAATTAATTTATCGAATCTATCAGGCTCGTTATATGCGATACGATCCCTAAGAACCTTTTGAGTATCAAATAATTTCTGCAAGTTCACTTAGATCACTCTCCTTCAACCTTTTTACATAAAGCTGAATTCGCCTTTGTATACCAGTTTTTGTTACACCCTGCATATTGGCTATTTCCAATAATGTGTAGCCTTCAAATCGCTTTAAGACAATTTCCTTTTCATAATCTCTTAGCCGATCCATTAAAGATTCAATATGAATCCTATTCAATGCTGTCTTTTCAGTATTATGATTAGCTGGCGGCAACACCCAATGCCCAACATGATCAATATCAACTATTTCAGCACTTCTCTTTTGGGCACGATGGTCTCTGGCAAGATCTCTTATTGCGAATTTTATATATTTCCCCCACAATCCAGTGAATGGGAGAATACCTGGTTCAAATTTTTCTAATGCTTCAAAGCCTTTTTGGTAGCAATACCATTTCAATTCATCATCCGACAATTTGGTTGCAATCTCAGCTTTTTGAATGGTGCCAAAATATTTAATAAGACACCCACCGATAAAGTATTTATATAAATCTCGTTTTATTGCTTCTTCATAGATTTGATATAAGAGAAGAGTAGGACAATGTTCATCCCACTCTATGATGTTTTTAAGCTGCTGGTTAGATGCTTTTGTTAGATTCATTTCTCTCTCGCCCTTAAATATCGTTGTCTTAGCTGTTCAATTTGCTCAATAGTCGGTTTAGGATTGATCTGCTGCATGAATTCACGTAGGCGTTTTTTATAAGCTAAACTTTTATCATCTTCAATGAAATTAGATTTTGTCATTTTCCTTACCCTCCAATTCAATCAATACTTTCAAATTGGCTTCAGCTTTAAGCAAATCTTCGAGACCGTTCTTTTGCTTGTATCTACTCACGTATTTTATGACGTTACCGATATGAAAGCCCTCAGCTACTGTATATCCACCTTCTTTAGGGAAATGTTTCTGCAGATACCCATGAACATCAATTTCGTTTTTGTGATAGTGGGAAGGTGTTATGGCGTCTTCAAAATTGATATTTTTCATAACAGCACCTATATAGCTTTCTTCAAAGCTTCATGTGCTTGAAGCAATGTTTCATATTGTTTTTTATAATGATCACGCTGTTCAATTGTTCTTCGGAGCCCTTCTTCCAGTGCCAGATTTTCTTCTGCTATTTTCAAATAATTTTTGAATCTAGTTTTCTCTTTTAATTCAGCAATAATTTTCCTCAGCCTTATGACTTCTTCCGAATTACTCACTACTTATCCCCTCTTTCAAAAAGCCCCTGTTTTTAAATAATGTTTGGCCTGATAGTAAAAATGGTGATAAATCCAGTTGCCGCTGAATTTCTGGTCTAGGTACACGATTTCGAAATTGTATCTAGCTTTGAAAGTATTCAGCCTACCGAGCAATGCTAATGGATTATATTTTGAACGATACTTACCTTTAAGCATTTTTTCGTAGCCGTTGAGATCCTCCACAATTAATGTGAATGGAATGTCCTTAGAGCGAATCAACTCATTTTCAAATGCTGTTGCTGTATCTTTTTGAAGATTACCTGTGATTTCATCAATGTGCGCCTTTCGTTCCACTCGGCTGCTTAAATAAATATCGCGATTGATCCCCAGCTCATCATTCTTTGGAATCATGCAGCCGTAATCGCCAGTATCTAATTTTTGAATCTTTACCGGGACATCCTTTTGTCGCAAATATTCAAGGATATGGCCGTTAACATTTTCACGAGTATCAACAACAATCGTTAATGTTTTGAGTATTTTATTTAATTCTGTGTCTGAGTAATGGTAGGAAATCATTATCTTATTTCCTCCTCAATTACTTCTTTTGAGATCAAATAATCAAAAACAATATCTGAAATTTCTTCAACCTCAATCTTTGATGGGACAAAGCCACGTTTTATTAATTCCTGAAATAGATAATCTTCTATTTCTTGAGTATCGATAGTTATTTCAATTTCCTTCATCCCTTATGCTCCTTTCTTCGCATAAGTAACTGCACGTTTATATAATTCTTGCGCCATCTTTTTAGATTCATCATTTTCAAATTGCCGATAATCTTCATAGATGTTGTTCCATCCATTCTTAGCAAGTGCAACCATCCAATCATTAAATAAATCCAGTGAATCCAATTCATTACATAACCATTGATTCAACTTTTCGTTGCTTTGCCAACCACAGATGTTATGTACCATTTTCATGAGTGTAATTTTCTCTGGACTGGCATCTTTCCAAGATTTGAACCAAACATCAATATCTTTGAAATGTTCCTCAGCTGCTTGCATTACTTCTTTAGGTATTAGATTTTGATTTTTTATCGCTACCCGATCATCAATATTATCAAGATAGATATTTGCACCCGATCTCCATATCAAGCTTAGAATTTTTAAAACTTGCATTTTAACAAATACACATCCTTAAAAATCACCTGATTACGTCCACCTCTGGTTTTCGTAAAACCCATCTCAACCAGCGATTTGAAAAACTTGCGTTTTGTTTTTGGTTGTTCATCTTTATTAGCACACCAAGTTAAATATCTTTCATAAATTTCTATAGCCGGTATATTTGACAACCTTGCATGTGATAAATTGCATTTTACAAATTCAACCATAATTGAATATCACCCCTGTTACGGAAATGAATGTTTTTTACCCGAGAAACTACTAAAATTACTATCATTTTTCATTTAGTAACACGCCGCAAACCTTACAGCCACTAAGGTCTAAGTCGCTTCATGTTACTTGTGTTACCTCTATTTACCTATAAAGGCTCCTAATAGAATATATATATATATTATTTTTTTGTTTTATATAAATATTGGTAACAAAAATAACAAAAGTAACACAAGAAGTAACCTAACCCCTTGATACATAAGACTTTTAAGAAAATTTAAATGTGTTACTAATTGAGTTTTTTTCATTGGTTTCATCGTTTTCTAGTAATTTTTGCTGAAAAAAAGTATTTTTTCGCTCTATCAAAGTAACACCATGAATGAAATACTTGTTTCTGTTGCCGCGTTCTCTCTTAAAACCTTGTGATTCTAAAATTCGATAGAATGCTCGATTTTTTAATTGATGTTCACCATTTTTGAAACACCAATTGGAGTAAACTTCATAAAGTTCTTTTGCTTCAATTTGTACGTTTTCTTGTCTGAAACAACATTCGAACATAAATGGTCCGAGAATATCCATTTCTTCTTTGTAATCGCCTGTTGCTTTCATAACAACTGCTGGATCATTCAGCCCCGACTGCTGCCACTTCAAGCACCCTTCAATCGCCCAATTTAGAATGCCGGGCATTTCTAGGCTTAACTTCTCTGGCAACTTCTTATCGCGTTTTTCTTTTGGTAGTTGAAGATTGAAAGGAATTAAGCGGATCCTGCGCCATATACCTTCATCTACACCTTTGATTACTGGTTTATGGTTAGTAGTAAAAAACACTTTGAATTCTGGTGTAAACTCGAAATACTCTTGTCTAAGGAATCGTGCAAGTACTGGCTCCCCACCTGTAATTTGTTTTACAAACGCCTCGGATAGTTGCTCTCCATCTTCACTTTCAATTGCAGATACAAAACGAGCACCTACTAATCTAGCAATATCATTATTGGCTCCGGTTTCTTTCTTCTTAATGAAAGTATCTGATTTAGCTTGCTTTCCGTATTCGCCCATAAGATCCTTAATCGTATTGATAAAGGTAGATTTACCATTTGACCCACCGCCGATAAGGAAGACCATGATCTGTTCCGAAATTTCACCAGTAAGGGAATATCCAATCAATCGCTGCATGTATTCAACCAACTCTTTATCCCCTTGAAAAATCTGATCCAAAAAATTAATCCATTCAGGGCATTTCGCTTTATCATCAAACACGATATTAGTAATTTTAGTTAGGTTGAACTCCCGATCATGAGGCTGCATTTTGCCCGTTTTCAAATCAATGATCCCATTTTCGACATTGAACAAATATTTATGACGATCAAAGTCCTCACGTTCTCCAGGTACCAACGGCATGAGATCCTTAATGCTGTTCATTCGAATATTTCTTCGCTCACACATTCTGGCCCATTTCGTTTCTGCTTCATCCTCTGATTTGTAAAGACTGCGGAGAACTTTCGCTGTGATTTTCTCGATCTCTTTTTTTGTGTCTAATTTCCATCGTTTACCGTCCCATATTAGCCAGCCCATGTCAGAAACATATTTGATTACATGGCCATATTCGTAAGCGATACGTTCAGCATTTCCGAGCTCTGTTAAACGGAATTTCTTTTTCGGTTTTTTTTCTTCCTCTACAACATCAACATTGTGGAAGTCAAAAGAGAATTCAGCGAACTGTTCCTTATTGTCTAAAATGGTTGTTGAAGTGGAAGAAATGGCTGTTGCTATTGTTCGTTCACCATATGTTTCATTTGTATCTCTGAAATGGATAACATCCCATTTATCACGCATGAGATTCGATTCACGAAACATTGTGTCCATTCTAGTTGCGGAATTGCCTGTCCAAAATGCTAAGTGATTACATAGTGCTAAGTCACTGGCTGAATGATCCCCATTGATTAAAGTTCCACTGAACAATGAGCGAATTTCATCTCCATTTTTAGAACGGAAAATTCTATCCCATAAAGCATCATTTGATATTTTGATTTCATCTTTTTCAAATTCAGCTAGGTTGATACGACCTTGAATATCACTATCATCAAAATAGGTTTCAAAGACCTCGGCTAGTTCATCAGTCCGTTCATAAATTTCATTTGAATTTTCTTTATTACCGGTAAAGGTGAAATAACGACCATATGCATATATCTCTAAACCATGCTTAGTGTTTTTACGGCCCGTTCCAATGACACCTTGCGGAAGATTTCCTTTAACAATGATGTGAATTCCTTTGCCAGAAGGAGAAAACTCTGTATAGCTATCAAGCATGTCTATGATTTCTGTTGCGAAAGCATTAGGTTTTTCATCAGTTACGCATTTATCAATATCTATCCCGATGTAATTGTCCTGCCGACTAAAAACAAAACCGATGCCATCATAATCACCCTGGAGATAAAACTTAACTGCAGTAGCAAATGTGCTCCATGTTCGGCGATTATTTGCTTGTGCCATTTCCCCATTTGCTTGATAAGGTACTTTTGTTGGTTTCCCATTTCTCTTTTCCGATTTCCACAAAATCCATTGAGGAAGGGCTTTTAATTCAGCTGGGATTTCGTTGAAATTGTATGGACTTTCTTTCATTAATCCCACCATTTTTCTTGAGTAATAATATTTAAAGCTTGTAAACATCTTTCACGTTGAAACATTCCAAAATGACATTCTTGACTACTAATTCCCAACTTCCTAGATAAATCTCTATATAGTTGCCCTCTACTTGCAACTTTTTCATAACGCCATTGCCTATCGAAGATATCGTGGCAAGCTTTTCGTAAAACTTGAACATCTTTTGTGGCTAATGTACCTAAAGGTTTTCCGTTATTATGCGTCCCGACATTAGCTTTACAGTCATGACAGTAATAGCATTTGCCGTTACCGTATTCACGACCGTAAATGATTGAATTACTTTCTTTTTTCACATTGCTTGAGCCGCAATTATGGCAATTTTTGATTGCACTCAATGTATTTCACCTCATTTTGGGTATAAAAAAGAGAGGCCAGCAAAAACCAACCTCTCTATTTAGTTATTTAATCAAAATGGCAAATCAGAATCCCCGATAGTAATTGCACCAGTTGACATAATCGGATTCACATCGGACACATCATAATATTTTGCTTTTGCAGCTGTACGTTTTTGTTTTTCACCATCAACCACTTTGTCATATTCTTCATGCTTAACAGTGATTTTTAAATTTTTATTGATAAGCTGCTTTGCCATATCCTCTGGAGAGCTGAATGGATGACCATTTGGAAAGCCACAAGCTTTTAATAAGGAATTGACAATCTTCACTGACACTTCATGTTCAAATGTGAAATTGTTATAAAGGATCTTTGCACCTTGATGATTTTGCGGAACATCACTACGAATTTCAAAATCAACATTCAACATCGGCTTTCCAGCTTGAGTCTTTTTCGCCTCAGCGTTCACTACTACCGCTTCATATTTACCTTCAGCTACTAATTCAAAAGCTACACTTGCATTTTCTTCATCAAATTTAAAGAATGACATTGTTTATTTCCCCCTGTTTTCTAATTTGTGGATGAAACTATTAATTCTTCTTGGATGCAACCTTTACGCTGATCCAAGTGATTCTTTGCAAAGATACTTTGATTGCCTTCGAGCATAAAACCTCTCGTACCGTCTGCCTTTCTAAGTAGCCTAGCAACTACATGGACAATCCCCATAATATGATTGACGATTTTATCCCGAATATCTGGGATAAATTGCGTATATTGCTGACCATCATCGTGAGTAATCGTTCGGGTTGTCTCCCAAGCTGTAAAAATAATATTTGCATCTAATGTGTTAAAGGTTTCTACTAACTTCAAAAGATGGTTATCTAGTAAAGCGTAATCCTTTAATTCTGGCATTCCACTTTTGGTATTTTCTCCTTTCTTAAGCAGCCAGATCTTTTGATAGTGTGTTAGATTATCGATAAAGATATTGTCATATTTACCGATATTTGCTTTTGCTAGTGCAAAGAATTGAAGGATGCTATCATGCGGATTGGCACCATCAATTTTAGCCACATCAACATTTGCATAACCCTCTAACACTTGGCTTGTCCCATCAATATCTAGCGCCAATGTTTTACCTGGTAGTAAACCAGCAACAGTTGTTTTACCATCACCCGGCTTTGAGTAGATGATGATTTTCGCCTTTTCACTTTTTTTAATATCGGCACCGTTTGTGATTTCCAATTAATTCACCCCTTCATTTTTTTATCTTGTACTGTTAAACTTGCACAGTGATTACAGACTTCATATGTTTTTCCGCTTACTTTAACAGTAGTTCCTTTTGGTTTATCCCCACAAAAGTCACACCACATATCCATCCAATTTACTCCTTTGTAATTTGTTCTAAACTTCCACAGAATAAGAGATTGATTCCGGCTTTACCATCACACCAGGAACAATTTGTCCGTTTTCATCGACTACAACCTTTTCACCGCTGATTTCCACAATCTTTAGTGATTTCTTTAAATCAGCCCATTTCACACTGTTCTTAATGTAATCATCCATTCCATTTTCAATAACATGCTGCAGGATGACTTCTTCATTTTCCTTTTCCGGTGCTTCCTTAGATTTACGAGTTTTAGATTTTCCGTAAGGAGTGCTGATAGTCTTAGCCTTTGGATCTGCTTCAAGCTGTTTTGCATGGTAAATGGCAATCATATTTTCAAAGAATTCAAGACTGTTAGAAATTGTGGATAGCTCCCCACGCTCCCATTCAGCTATACGTTCACGTTCGATATTAGCCAGCTGTTTGATATCCTTTTCCTTAGATTTAAGAGCCGTTAGCTTTCGAAATGCCCAATTAAGACTGTTAAGGTCCGTGATTTCAAATGGAGTTTCCTGTGACTGAATTTCTTCAACTTCCATCAATTCAATTTTCTGAAGTGCGTTCATTTTCTTTTTCCTCCTTAAAAACTTGATCAAGATATTCGTACGTATCAACTAATTCATCGTAAAAATTACTACCGCTGAATGATTTTTGATACTGCTCAAGAAAATCAAAAAGTGGTTCTAACTTTGGATTAATAGGACTCATTACCGTCCGATCTTTTGCATAAAAGAATGGCAAAGTATTCCCTCCTTGATTTTTTGCAAATTTTTATTTACACTTTAATTGTTAAATTTTGTTTTTTGGACTCCTGTTGCAGCAGGGGTCTTTTTTAATGAATAAGCGTTTTCGCTAACTTGGAACACCAATCAATTTTCACTCCTTTCTCCTGAAGCCTTTTAATTAGAACTTCTAGCTTTTCCTTTTTGCTCAAATGACTCACCTCCTTTAAAGTTCCAATCACCAATCACAATTCCGACTACTACAAGAAAAGGAACAAAGAATAATAATGCTTCTGCCACGTTTTGCCCTCCTATTCAGTTATCAAATTTTTATTCCGGAAACTTATCACCAAATTCTGCACACTGGGTAAAAAAGAGAAGCCATATTTAGGCTTATACTTATACCACTTCTTTTTCACGTGTATTTAACCATCGATTGAAACTCTCTTTTTTCACTCTCTTTGTTGCCCCAATTTCAATACAAGGAATACCACCGTTAGAAGGTGAAAGCTTAAAAAGTTCATATACTCTTCTGCGTGAAATATGTAGATATTCAGAGATGTGTGCTGCAGTCATAATTTCAGGATATTCAGCCAACGATTTTTCCCTCTCCATTTCTTATCACCCTTTCTTTGTTTAACCAGCTGTTTTAATTAATTCAAATAAAGACTTTGGTAATATCTCTTTGGCTGCCGCTAGCCTAAATTGCACTATGTCGATATCAAGAATTTCAGCTAATGCAATATTCACTTCATCCCTTGCTGGCGGTAGTTTTCCGTTTTGCATTTTGCTTAGTACTGACTTATCTAAACAAATATCTTTTTTTGCTAAGCGAAATGAAATTTGCGTAAGTGACCAACCCTTTTTTTCAATTGCTTGCCTTAGTAATGTTTGGTAATCCATTTTTTCACCTCCTGCACATTACCATGTGACGTAAAATTCTACTGTTGATTTTTTCGTCACTTCGTACATTTATCTTAACAATCACCGTTTCGAATTGTCAATGACGAAAAAGTCACTTATTTAAAAAAACGTTGATTAAAAGTTCAACAATATGATAATATTAGTATTGACTATAGTAGATGGAGGTTGAAACAAATGGATTATCCAGAATTAATCAATGCATATATAAAACAGAGTGGATTGAGTTTAGCGGAAATTGCTGAAAGGATGAAAAATGATAAAGGAGTTAAAGTTGATAGAACTTACATTTCTAAACTTAGAAAAAATCCTAAATATGCCGCTTCGGAAGAAATTAACCAGGCACTTGCTGAGGTAACAGGTGGAGACTCAAATCGTTTAGTATGGGCGGGTTTAATTTTTGGATCACATCCTAGTGTTAGAGATATTCTTATGCTTATTGATGATGAAGTAATTATTAAAGCGATGAGACTTATGAAAAAATACCCTGGGTATTTTAATATGGATGATAATGAACAAATGGAACTGGAAGACGATCCAGATGTTATAGATTTTTGGAATTCACTAGGAAAATCAATGAATAAAGATGAGCCTGATGCAATTGATAAATATATTTACGAAAAAGCTACAGAAGAATTAAATAATTATGTTAATGAAAATACGCTATACAATACACATTCTATGTTAAAAATCCCTGTCTTAGGTTGTATTCAAGCCGGTAATCCAATCGAAATGATTGAGCATAATGAAGGTTATACCTTAGTCGATCCTGATGTGTTAAAAGGTAAAGAAGGATTTGCACTTAGAGTTAAAGGTGACAGTATGACTGGCGACAGAATTCACGATGGGGACATAGTAATAGTTGCTAAACAAGAAGAAGTACAATCCCATGAAATTGCTGTAGTGGCTGTAAATGGTGATTATGCAACATTAAAGCGCGTTAAACGACATGGAGATATGTGCATGCTTATTCCTTCAAATCCAAGTATGGAACCGCAGTTAGTTCCTGCATCAAATGTTCATATTATCGGGAAAGTAGTAGAAGTTAAGTTCTGGCCAAAATAGGAGGTTTTGATTGTGAAAGGTCATTTTTATAAACCACACTGTAAATGTGTAGATTCTAAGGGTGAAAGTAAAAAAACAAAAAAATGCTCATGTGGATCAAAGTGGTCTTATATTATTGATATTGGAACTGATCCTAAATCAGGCAAAAGAAAACAAAAAAAGAAAGGCGGTTTTAAGACTAAAACTGAGGCTCAAGAAGCAGCTGCTCTTTTAATTTCCGAACTCACACAAGGCACTTATGTGGAAGAAAAGAATATTACTTTTGAAGAGTTTGCCTTCGAATGGCTAGACATATACAAAACATCAGGTAAACCCAAAAAACCCGGTACTATTCGAATTCGCAAGCATGAAATTCAAAGGCTGATGGATTATTTCGCAAAACTAAAATTGAAAGATATTACTCGGAATACTTATCAAGATGCGTTAAATGGCTTAAAAGAACGAGGCTTCGCTGACAACACATTAGACGGTGCTCATCGTACTGGGAGAATGATTTTCAAAAAAGCAATCGAGATGGAGTTAATAAAAAAAGATCCAACTGAATTTGCCTATGTTCCTAAAGATGTTAAGACGATTGAAGAGTTAGAAAAAGAAGATGAGATACCAAATTATTTGGAAAAAGAAGAGCTGTCTAAATTCTTAAATACTGCCAAAGAAAAAGGTTTAGATAGAGACTATCCAATATTTATGTTGCTCGCTTATTCAGGAATACGTGTTGGAGAACTTTGCGCGTTGAAATGGAAGGATATCGATTTCGAGGAAGAATCAATTTCAATAACAAAGACTTATTACAATCCGGTTAATAATATTAGAAAATATCAACTTGTTCCTCCAAAGACACAAAAGGGTAAACGAATTATTGATATAGATCCAAAAGTTTTAGCGATACTTGAGAAACATCGAGCAGAACAAAATAAGGTTCGAATGAGATTACGTAAACAATATCATGATGAAGATTTTGTTTTCTCAAAAATGGATGAGACTAACCCTGGATATCCAGAATTAATAAAGACCATTGAAAACAGAATGAAACGACTTTTAAAGCTCGCAGGATTGAACAAGGAGTTAACCCCACATTCATTAAGACACACTCATACTTCGTTACTTGCTGAAGCTGGTGTAGGGCTTGAGGAGATCATGGAGAGATTAGGTCATAAAGATGACGATACAACTAAACATGTTTATTTACACATCACAAAAAGCATGAAAAAAGAGGCTTCCCGCAAGTTTGCAAAACTCATGGAAAACCTCTAATTTTTTTAAGCCCTTATGTTACCCAAATGTTACCCTTTAGGTATTTGAATGGTTAAAAACATTGATGTAATAAGGTTTAGAACCCATTACTACATCATGCCGCCCATTCCACCCATACCGCCCATATCAGGCATTGCAGGTGCGTTTGGTTCTGGTTTGTCAGCGATAACAGCTTCAGTAGTTAGAAGCATAGCTGCTACGGAACCAGCGTTTTGAAGAGCAGAACGAGTTACTTTCTTAGGATCCACGATACCAGCTTCGATCATGTTAACCCACTCGCCAGTAGCAGCATTGAAGCCGATTCCAACTTCTTCGCGCTTTAAGCGGTCAACGATAACTGAACCTTCTAGGCCAGCGTTTTGAGCGATTGTGCGTACAGGCTCTTCCATCGCGCGTAATACGATGTTGATTCCTGTTTGGATATCGCCTTCTTCTTGTAGAGCAGCTACTTTGTTGTAAACATTAAGTAGAGCTACTCCACCACCAGATACGATTCCTTCTTCAACAGCTGCACGAGTTGCGTTTAGAGCATCTTCAATGCGAAGCTTGCGCTCTTTCAATTCAGTTTCTGTAGCAGCACCTACTTTAACAACTGCCACACCACCTGCTAATTTAGCTAAGCGCTCTTGTAATTTTTCTTTATCGAATTCAGAAGTAGTTTCTTCTAATTGAACACGGATTTGGTTTATACGAGAAGCGATTTGTGCGCTGTCTCCTGCACCTTCAACGATAGTTGTGTTTTCTTTCGTTACAACTACTTTAGAAGCGCGTCCTAAAGATTCGATTGTTGCAGATTTCAAGTCACGGCCTAATTCTTCAGTGATGACTTCACCACCAGTTAGGATCGCGATGTCTTCAAGCATTGCTTTACGGCGATCACCAAAGCCAGGAGCTTTAACCGCTACTGCATTGAATGTTCCACGAAGCTTATTCACTACTAATGTAGCAAGTGCTTCCCCTTCAACATCTTCAGCAACAAGCAATAATGGCTTGCCTTGTTGAACCACTTGCTCAAGAACTGGAAGGATTTCTTGAATGCTAGTGATTTTTTTATCAGTGATTAAGATATATGGATTATCAAGAATTGCTTCCATTTTGTCTGAGTCTGTTACCATGTATGGAGAAGCGTATCCACGGTCGAATTGCATACCTTCTACGACATCAAGCTCAGTTGTGAAGCCTTTTGATTCTTCGATTGTGATAACTCCATCGTTACCAACGCGCTCCATAGCTTCAGCGATAAGAGCACCAACCTCTTTATCATCAGAAGAAATAGCAGCAACTTGTGCAATAGACTCTTTGCCTTCGATTGGCTTAGCGATTGCTTGTAATTCTTCTACAGCAGTCGCAACCGCTTTTTCGATTCCTTTACGGATACCCATTGGGTTTGCACCAGCTGTTACGTTTTTAAGACCTTCGCGGATCATTGCTTGAGCAAGAACCGTTGCAGTTGTTGTACCGTCACCAGCAACATCGTTTGTTTTGCTTGCAACTTCAGCAACAAGCTTTGCACCCATGTTTTCGAAAGCATCTTCTAATTCGATTTCTTTCGCGATCGTTACACCGTCATTTGTAATTAACGGAGAACCGAATTTTTTCTCAAGAACCACGTTGCGTCCTTTTGGTCCAAGAGTTACTTTTACTGCATCCGCAAGAGCGTCTACTCCGCGAAGCATTGCGCGGCGTGCATCTTCACTAAATTTAATCTCTTTTGCCATAATAAATAACCTCCTCGAAATAGTTAAATAGGCAGTTCAAACCAAATAAAATTGTAAAGCTGTATGGCTAGATTAGCCAATAACAGCAAGAATGTCGTTTTCGCGTAAAATTAAATATTCTTTGCCTTCGTACTTCACTTCAGTACCAGCATATTTTGAGAAGATAATACGGTCGCCTTGAGCAACTTCAAGAGCTACACGCTCACCGTTCTCAAGAACGCGTCCAGTTCCAACAGCAACTACATTGCCTTCTTGAGGCTTTTCTTTTGCAGTGTCCGGCAAAACGATGCCGCTTGCAGTTTTTTCTTCAGTTTCAACAAGCTCGATAATAATTCGATCACCTAGTGGCTTTAACAAGTGAAACAACCTCCTCAATAAATATGTAAATTTTTTTATTAGCACTCTCATCTGCTGAGTGCTAACACAATTATTATATTAATGAATCTATTGCATATTTGCAAGAGTGAAGCTCAATTTTTTTGTAAAAAATATTTAAAGTGGGCTACATTATTTTTACAGTCATTGCCAAATGCTAGTTTATCCTTAATATCCACGCAGCAAACCATCTTTTTATGTCTACAATTTGAAACTTGGACCTTTTTACGGGTAAAATGAGGATTGATATACACAATGGATAAGGAGATAAAATATTGAAAAAAGAGTATTGGTATATTCTTATTGCTTATACAGGGATGCAATTATCGAGCTTAATCGGGGTCCCGTTCATTGCGTTTTGGGGAACACTATCCGGGAAAAGCATGGCCGATATGGAAACAATCGCTGTCACATCTTGGATTGTCATTAGCTTTACGATCACATTAATTATTACGTTGGCAATCCTCCGAAAAGAAATGAAGGAAAGCCTTTCTATGAGAAATGCAACTTCTGCAGGTACTTCCATAGCCTGGGCCATTGGCGGAGTATTCCTTGCATTATTTGCGCAATCTATTGCCGCCAATATAGAAAATTTAATCGGAATTGAAATGGGATCGGAAAACACACAGCAAATTATTAGGCTTATTCAAGCTTCACCCATAGTCGTTGTGATCAGCTCAATTATTGGGCCAATCCTAGAGGAAATTGTCTTCCGAAAGGTTATTTTCGGAACGCTTCATAAGCGGCTAAACTTTTTTCTTTCTGCCTTAATAAGTTCTGTTATTTTTGCTCTAGCTCACTTTGAGTTTGAACATATTCTGTTGTACTCAGCGATGGGCTTTACTTTTGCTTTCCTATATGTCAAAACAAAGCGAATTCTAGTGCCGATTTTTGCGCATGTGGCCATGAATACACTTGTCGTCATTATCCAATTTAACAGAGAAAATATTGAAAACTGGATAAAAGAAGTGGAAAAAATGCAAAGCTTTATTGGAGGATTTTTATGAGAAGGACACCATTGTTATCAGGCATCATTTATATTATTCTTGGGATCCTCTTTACCTATATCGCGATCCAAAGCATTCAAAGAAACGATGGCTGGGGAATATTTACTTACTTTCTTATTATTATCGCAACCCTTGACTTAGGTACTGGCCTGCGGATGGTTGCCTTTCATTTCAAAATCGTCAATAACAAACAAAGAAAATGAGCACTATACAAATGCTCATTTTCTTTGTTTAGCTTATTCTTCCTCTTGTGGATAATGCTTAAGAAAGTAGATAAGCGACTGCAGCTCCACAGCTAAATCGATATGATGAATTCTGATGGAGGACGGCACAGATAAACGTGCAGGAGTAAAATTCAAAATTCCTTTTACACTGCCTTGAACAATTCGGTCAGCAATCGGTTGGGCTGCAAGAGCAGGAACAGTTAAAATCACAACTTGAATTTGTTCGTCCTCGATTACTTTTTCTAGATCACTCATATGGAATATCGGTACATCCCCAATGTATGTGCCAACTTTTCCTTCGTCTACATCAAAGGCTACTTCAATTTTCGTATTATTGTTTTTGAGGAAATTATAGTTTAAAAAGGCAGTGCCTAAATTACCAACCCCAATAAGAGCTACCTTCGTTAATTCATCCTGATCTAACGTTTTCCGAAAAAAGGTAAGCAAATAATTTACATTATAGCCATACCCTTTTTTCCCTAAAGCGCCAAAGTAGGAAAAATCCCGCCGAATTGTAGCAGAATCAACTTTTACCGCTTCACTTAATTCTGCAGAAGAGACTCTTTGTTTCCCAGAAGCATGCAAATTTTTTAAGAATCGATAATATAAAGGAAGCCGTTTGGCCGTTGCTTGTGGAATTTTTAATGACTCATTCGCCATTATCTTATCTCCTCTCGTAGAAACCTTTACGTTTGCTCATATGACAAATGTTTTATCAGTTAGCAGCTTTACTTCTTTAAATACACAATACATTATAACAAGGAATCCCTTTTAAAATCCCCATTTTTTCCGCCTGTCTTTTCTACTAAATAGGTTTTGCCAATGACCATCCCTTTATCAACAGCCTTACACATATCATAAACTGTTAAGGCACATACAGATGCTGCTGTTAACGCTTCCATTTCAACTCCAGTATGACCCTTTGTTTTGACCGTAGCTTCAATGAGCAGTGTATATTCTTCTTGATCGACATTCCATGAGTAGGAAATATCTACTCCCGTTAAAGGAATGGGATGACACATCGGAATAATTTCCCATGTTTTCTTGCATGCCATCACACCCGCAACTTGTGCTACGGCGAGGACATCTCCTTTTTTCATTGTATTCAAAGTGATTTTTTCATATATTTCTTGATTAACTGTAATACTTGAGTGAGCAATCGCAGTTCGGACCGTCACAGATTTCTCGCTAATATCGACCATCTTTGCTCTGCCTTCTTGATTAAAATGGGTAAAATCAGACATTAATAACACCTCACAACAAAATCATACACTATTTTTAGCCAAATGTGTAAAACACTTCACAATAATTCAAGTCCATCCTCACACACATTGCCCAACAAATATGAATGAGTTACACTTATTCTATAAAGCTTGAGGTGAACAAAAATGATTTTATTACAAGTCAATCAATTAATAAAGAACTTTGGTGCTGAAGTTATATTATCGAATATAAAGCTTGAAGTACAAACTAGAGATAGAATTGCCCTTGTGGGGCGCAACGGGGCTGGCAAGTCCACGCTTTTAAAAATGATAGCTGGCCAAATGTCCTATGATTCCGGTGACATTATTAAGCCTAAGGAAGTGGAAATCGGCTACCTTGCCCAAAATACCGGACTCGAGTCAGAAAGATCCATTTGGGATGAAATGTTAACTGTATTCGAGCATCTGCAAAAGCTTGAAAAGGAATTGCGGAAGCTCGAAGGTGAAATGTCTGATCCGCAAGCAATGGCTAATCCCGAAAAATATGAACGCATCTTAAAAGAATACGATGATCGGCAAGTTCAATTTAAAGAACAAGGCGGTTATCAGTACGAATCAGACATTCGCTCCGTTCTTCATGGACTGAACTTTCAATCCTTTAGCTATGATACGAAAATATCCACTTTAAGCGGGGGGCAAAAAACGAGGCTTGCTCTAGGAAAACTGCTGTTAAAGAAGCCTGATATTTTAATTTTGGACGAGCCTACCAACCATCTAGACATTGATACTTTATCTTGGCTTGAGCAATATTTGCTAACGTATGACGGGGCCATTTTAATCGTTTCCCATGATCGATATTTTTTAGATAAAGTCGTCTCCCAAGTCTATGAATTATCAAGAAATCAAAGCAAAAAATATATCGGTAACTACAGCTCTTATCTTGACCAAAAAGCGGCAAACTATGAACGTGACTTGAAGCAATTTGAAAAGCAGCAGGAAGAAGTAGCTAAACTGCAAGACTTTATTCAACGCAATCTGGCTCGGGCCTCCACAACCAAAAGGGCACAGAGCCGCAGAAAACAGCTGGAGAGAATGGAATTAATGGATCGTCCTTTAGGGGATGAGAAGTCTGCTAATTTCGGTTTCCAAATTGAAAGGCAAACAGGCAATGAAGTGCTGAAGGTGGAATCTGTTGCTGTAGGATACAATGATGAAATGATTTCGAAAAATATTTCCTTCCGAATTACTCGTGGAGAAAGTATAGCCCTTGTGGGACCCAATGGAATTGGCAAATCCACACTTTTAAAAACGATTATTGAGAAACTTCCTTCACTTGCAGGAAGTATACACTACGGATCTAACATAGCCATTGGCTATTATGATCAGGAACAGGCTGAGCTCACCTCGAACAAACGTGTACTTAATGAACTTTGGGATGAATATCCACTTACACCAGAAAAGGAAATCCGAACTGTGTTAGGAAACTTCCTCTTTTCGGGTGATGATGTACTAAAAACCGTCTCGACTTTAAGCGGAGGAGAGAAGGCTCGTCTAGCATTGGCAAAATTAATGATGCAAAAAGCCAATTTCTTAATACTGGATGAGCCAACAAACCATCTCGATTTAGATAGTAAAGAGATATTAGAAAATGCTTTAATCGATTATCCTGGAACAATTCTGTTTGTTTCTCATGATCGCTATTTTATTAATCGAATTACTACAAAGGTTCTTGAGCTTCACGAAAATGGAGCAACTGAGTTTCTTGGCGATTACGATTATTATGTTGAGAAGAAGCAAGAACAGGAAGAGTTAAAAGCTTTGGACCTTGCAGAAAAGTCCTCCTTCCCTACTCACGTAAATCAAGATAAAAGCAGCTATCAGATGGATAAGGAAGCAAAAAAGTTAGAAAGACAAAAACAGAGAAGATTAGAAGAAGTTGAAAAGCTTATCGGGGGATTGGAGGCGCAAATTGCTGAATTCGAACAGCTTCTGTGTGAGCCCGAAATATATCAAGATCATGAAAGGGTCTTGGAAATAACGAAAGAAAATAACGAGGCAAAGACCAAATTAGAAGAATTAGTTGAAGAGTGGACTGTACTAGCAGAGTAGCAGAATAATTTTTTTGCTGAAATTTGACCCAGGAGTTTATTACTCCTGGTATTTTTTTATCCACAAAATTATTCACATAAAAACAACTGAAGTAATGGGATTCCACAGACTTTTCCACATTATCCACATTTAATTGGCTTTTTATCCACATTATACACATAAAATTTAAACAATTGCCATTTTATCCACAAAAAACGTCCAAGTAGTAACTGGGACGTTTTTCTTATATTCGAATTAGTTGTGGATAGTAATTTCAAGACCTGGGTTCGCATTTAATGCCATAGTTGATCGCACACCTTTTTCAAATAGGATACTCCCGGCAGCTGCGATCATTGCCGCATTATCCGTACATAAATGTAGTGGCGGGATGACCAATTCAATCCCAGGCAGCTTGTCAAATTCCTTCTGTAACACTGAGCGCAAACCCTTATTGGCCGCAACCCCACCTGCTAATAATACTTGTTTTACCTTATATTCTTCTACAGCTTTCAGCGTTTTAGTAACAAGGACATCAATCACACTTGCCTGAAAGCTTGCCGCCAGATCTTCTGGGGAAATCTTTTCCCCACGCTGTTCAGCATTGTGGACAGTGTTGATAACTGCAGATTTTAATCCGCTAAAACTAAAATCATAAGACCCTTCATCCAGCCACGCTCTCGGTAAGTTAATGGTGGCTTCCCCAACATGTGCTAACCGGTCAATATGAGGTCCACCCGGATAAGGAAGATTCAAGGTTCTAGCTACTTTATCATACGCCTCTCCAGCAGCATCATCCCTTGTTTCACCAATGACCTCAAAGTGGCCATTTTCTTTCATAAAAACCAGCTCTGTATGTCCGCCAGAAACAACAAGGGAGAGTAACGGAAATTCTAGCTCTGTAACAAGGCGGTTCGCATAAATATGACCTGCAATATGATGCACACCCACTAATGGGATATTATGAGCAAAGGCAAGCGCTTTTGCAGCGTTTACGCCCACTAATAATGCACCGACAAGGCCTGGACCTTCTGTGACTGCAATTGCATCCAAATCATCGAAGCTTAGTTCTGCCTGTTTTAATGCTTCCTCAAGAACAATGGTTATCTGTTCCACATGGTGCCTCGAAGCAATTTCAGGTACAACGCCTCCGAACCTTTTATGACTTTCTATCTGTGATGCCACAATATTTGAGGCAATTTCCCTGCCGTTTTTGACAATCGCTACCGATGTTTCATCACAGCTTGTTTCAATACCCATAATATATTGATCTTTATTCATTATAAATTCACCCACATTACTAATGCATCTTCTCGATTATCAGTATAATAACTTTTTCGAATGCCTCCATCCTGAAAGCCTAGCTTTCTGTACAAAGACTGGGCAATAGAATTGGTCACACGGACTTCAAGTGTCATCGTTCGAGCGCCCATTTCTGAGGATATCTCCATGATCTTCTTCATTAATGCTTCTCCAAGCTTCAACCCTCGGTATTCAGGCAAGACGGCTACATTTGTAATATGCGCCTCATCAACGATTACCCAAACCCCGCAGTAGCCAATTAATCTTCCTTCATCCTCTAATCCGATATATACGGCAAATTTGTTTTGTTTAAATTCGTTTTTAAAAGCTTCTTCCGTCCACGGCAATGTAAATGAGGCATGTTCAATTTTCAACACCTCATTAACATCTTTTTCACTTAAAAAACGAAAAGTGAAAGAATTCGTCATTATGTTCTTCCTCATCATTACTTTTTCTCTTTGTTAGCCATTAGCCAATTCGTTTCCGCTTCTGCCAAACGGATATAGTTAGGAACGAAGGAATGTATATCCTCCCCTTCTTTATCTCTTCCTAGCAAAGCAAGCTCTGACGGCCGGGGATTTTGTTCCGTGATTTCTGCAAAAACAGCCTGGTCTCCAAGAAGATCCTTCAGAATAGGCTGATGCAACGGCAAATCATTACCGATAAATAGAATTCTCCGTTCCTGTTCCTTTAGCTTTGCTGCCCATTCTGTTGATAATAAAAGCTGATCTTTTTGTAAAGTATGTATGTTTCCATCAACAAATTGGTAGAGACCTGTATAGATTTGTCCTCTTCTTGCATCGAATAGTGGAGATATAGCACCCTCGAAATAACGTCCAGCTGATGCAGCAGAAACTTCTAGGCTTGAAATTCCCACTAATGGGATGTTAAGGGTCCAAGCTAATGTTTTCGCAATGGTAACGCCAATTCTAACACCTGTGTAAGAGCCTGGCCCTTTAGCTACAACAATTTTTGAAAGGTCAGCTGGCTTTATATCACAATCATGCAATAAAGCTTCAATAGCTGGCATGACCCGTATGGAGTGATTCTTTTTTAGATTTGTGATATATTCGCCTTTTACTTGATCCCCATCCAATATCGCAACACCTAACGTATAATTAGATGTATCAATAGAAAGCACCTTCATCCTAATATCTCCTTACATAACTCCTCGTATCTTTTACCCTTTGGTTCTAATACAAATCTTCTGGAACCATCCTCACCTAGAAAAAGAGAAATCGTCAACAATTCAGCAGGCAACTGACTTTCTATTAAATGAGCCCATTCAACAACTGTCACCCCATCCCCTTCAAAGTATTCATCAAATCCTAGATCTTCAAAGGAATCTTCTACTCGGTAAACATCCATATGATATAACGGAAGCCTGCCTTGATATTCCTTAATAATGGTAAAAGTAGGACTGTTAACATTTCTATTAATTTCTAACCCAATGGCCAATCCTTTCGTAAACGTGGTTTTCCCTGCGCCAAGATCGCCTTCAAGAGCGATGACATCTCCGGGCTGCAGAAGGGTGGCCAGACGTTTTGAAAATTCCATCGTATCATCAGGATGTTTCGAAATAAACTCATATATACTCATAATAATTGATCACCATTATTTTTCTTAAATTGGAATAACTAACTCAACTGATTATTATCAAAAAAACCTTAGGATGCATCCTAAGGGTATCTTTCATATATAGTGTACATGATTTTAAATCTGCTAGCAAAATATGCTGTGCAAAATAAAAAAAGACGAAACCTAGTTTCGTTCTTGTTTAAGCATGTAAATGGCGGTCCGGACGGGAC
>NZ_JBALPC010000188.1:0-495 GCF_036965225.1 Bacillus sp. JJ1474
GTTAAAAACAGCTGCAACTGTGTGACTAACTGCGAAATCTCTACAATAATGATTGGCAAGTATTTAATAACACCGATTGATAAAAGCCCAATAATTAACAAATAGGAGATTAGGACAGTTAGTTTGCGGTGCAGTTTGAATTTATTTGATACAATATTCACAAGCCGATCCAGTAAAAAAGAGAAAATAAAGGTGATTAGGATCAGGTTGATCATACTTCTAAGCATATAGAGAAGAAATACTAAAATTGAAAAAATAAGCAGTCTTTTAAATGCATTATTATTTATTAACGACCGGATCGATTCCATTATATGAATGATTCCTCCCATGCATGGATGTAATAACTCCATATGAATTTCTTACTATTTTTATTTTATTATATTTTTATATAGATTCATAATGATTTTATTTATTTTAAGTACAAACTGCTGCTTTGACGAAAATGAAACTTAAAGTGAGAGCACATCGTATAATAAAATAATACGTTGGGACCTT
>NZ_JBALPC010000188.1:594-10309 GCF_036965225.1 Bacillus sp. JJ1474
AAAAAATTACTTGGAAATTCTGTTTATTTATCGTCATAGCTATTATTCTAACAAATATTCCGTTCCTAGGCAGCTATATACGCATGATTAATACTTTAATCCATGAATCGGGACACGCTTTGATTGCCCTATTTGGAGGAAAGGTTCATACTATATCTTTATTTATGAACACAGAAGGGGTAACCTATACAAGTCATACGAACTGGTTTGGCAGCTTTTTTACCGGAATAGCAGGATATGTTTTTTCATCATTTATCGCCTTTTTATCCTTTTGGTTCATTAGCAAGAAACAATATAAACCCCTTATTATTATTTTGCTTCTATTTGTTGGCTTAAACCTGCTGCTTTGGGTTAGAAATTTTTATGGTATATTTTGGCTTATTTCCTTTGGCGCATTATTTATTCTGTTATTATATAAAGGTTCCGTATCATTTGTACAAAATTGCTTATTGATTATAGCTAGTATTCTTTTAGTAGAATCACTAACATCATCTTTTACCATCCTCATGCTTAGCTTTATTCAGCCACATGCAGCAGGGGATGCTACAGGTTTAGCAAAAACAACTATGTTTATTCCTGCTCAATTATGGGGATTATTCTTTTTTGCTCAAGCGATCTCCTTTATAGTTGCAGGGTTAAAGAATGGTATTTACCGAATTGACAAATAAATGGAATGTGAGCTAAATACAAAACAACGATATCTTCTTGAAAGGAGATAACATTTGAATAGAAAAATCGCCGTTATTACAGGAGCATCAAGCGGCTTTGGGCTTCTAACAGCTATAGAGCTCGCTAGAAATAATTTCGATGTCATAGCGACCATGAGAGATACGAATAAAAGCAAAACGCTTTTATCCGAGGCGAGATTAAATGGAGTTGAAGGAAATATTACAGTTGCTGAGCTCGATGTTGCTTCTCAACAATCCATTGAAAAATTAAAGCAATTTATTGAAAAAATTGGCTGTATTGATTTGTTATTTAATAATGCCGGGTATGCAAGTGCAGGCTTTGTAGAAGAAATTCCTATTGAGGAATTCAGAAAGCAATTTGAGACAAATTTCTTCGGAGCGATTGCTGTAACTCAAAGCTTTTTACCACTAATGCGCAGTCAAGGAAAAGGGATCATCATCAATATGAGCAGCATCAGCGGGAGAATGGGATTCCCTGGCATGTCTCCCTATGTCTCTTCTAAACATGCTCTAGAAGGTTGGAGCGAATGCCTCAGACTTGAAATGAAGCCATTTGGCGTCAAGGTTGTTTTGATCGAAGCAGGATCATATAAGACTAATATTTGGTCAAGCGGGAAGCATGTTACGGAAAGATCATTGCATGTAGAATCTCCTTATTATCATTATATGAAACAGATTCAACAATATATTGACAATGGGTCAGAATCATTCGGAGATCCACGAGAGGTAGCTAGGAAGATTACGAATATAGCCGAGGAGCATGATCCTCAGTTAAGATACCCAATTGGTAAAGGGGTAAAATGGAGCTTATTTTTGAAGAATATGCTCAAATGGACATTTTGGGAAAAGGCCTTTCTAAAAATCTTAAATAGGTAACCGTTTCAAGATGATAGAGCATGTTCTATCATCTTTTTTTATATACGTGAATTGATCCACANNCCACATCATTTGCTACATGTCGATTATTCGTAATTTAGGGAAAATTAACTAATTCGATAAAATCCGATTATTATTCCTTAAATTAGAGAAAATAAGAAAACATATAGTAAGGGGTGTTTGGATGAAAAGAATAAAAGTGATCATTCAATTCATACTGATCATCAGCATTTTGCTCATTGCCTTAAATCGGACAGACGCCAAAGAGATCATGGAATCTAGCTTGCGGCTTCGAATTTTAGAAACAACAGATTTGCATGCACATATGTTAGGGTTTGATTATAAAAAAAATAAACCGAATCTAGAATTCGGATTAGCCAGAACTGCATCACTTATCAAGCAAGCTCGGGAAGAGGAGATTAATTCACTGCTTTTTGATGTAGGTGATGTACTTGTAGGAAGTGCTCTAGATGAATATGTGTATAAAACCAACTATTTGGACGATCATTACTTTCATCCTGTATTTAAAGCGATGAATGGACTTAATTATGATGCGGCAACAGTAGGAAATCATGAATTCAATCATGGATTAGATTTTTTGCACAAAAGCTTGCGAGGAGCCAATTTCCCATACGTAAATGCCAATATTTATATAGATGATCAAAATCAATACGATGGCGATGATCTTAATTATTTCAATCCGTTTTTGATCTTAGATAGAAACTTTATTGATACTAACGGAAATAAACAAAAATTAAAGGTTGGTGTTCTTGGCATCCTTACCCCTATTGCAGCTGAATGGGACAAGAAGTATTTTCAAGGTAATTTAAAGATAAAAAATATCCAGGAAACAGCTGAGCATTTTGTACCAATTATGAAAAATATGGGTGCAGACATAATAATCGCTCTTGCACATGTTGGATTAGATCCTGACAAAGGTTTAAAGGAGAAAGAGGGGAATTCTGTATACTTTTTAAGTAAAGTAGTAGGGATCGATGCTATTTTATACGGTCATACTCATTTAATTTTCCCTGGGAAGGACCTCTATAGTGTAAATGATGAAACAGGAACTATAAATGGGGTCCCGGCTGTACAAGCTGGCTATTGGGGAAATCATCTTGGCATCATAGATCTAGAATTAATCAAGATGAATGGAAAATGGTTTGTTAATAGCAGTCATTCAATGGTAAAACCAGTGTTCCAGACCATTAATGGAAAGACCATTCCATTAGTCGAAGAGGATGACCAGATTGTAAGAGTGATGGAGCCTATACATCTTGAAATACAAAGGTTTATCCAAAATAGTAAATAGATTACACACCTCCTGCACATAGTTAACATATGAGTAGGAAGCCTTTTTTTACAAGAGGTATTCTCTAGACAATATTTTCAAAAAACATCTCCCATCAATGCCTAGGAATATGGTATTATAACGTTTGAATGTCTAAATGTTATTATTCGATTTTTTTCGATAAAATGCGTTGCATGATTTGAAATTTTTTTTTGATAGAAGGAGATAAAATGACAAATAACACTATAATCCGTTTTGAGCATGTAACAAAACAATATGATGATGATCCTCCTGTTTTGAAAGAGGTAAGCTTTGAGATTGAGAGAGGGAAATTCTATACTCTACTCGGTCCATCCGGCTGCGGAAAAACAACCATATTACGGCTGATTGCAGGATTTATTGAGCCTTCATCTGGAAAGGTATTTATTAATGAAAAATTAGTCAATGAAGTGCCGGCCAATAAACGCCAAGTCAACACTGTATTTCAGGACTATGCGTTATTTCCGCATTTAAATGTATTTGAGAATGTAGCATTTGGACTTAGAATTAAAAAAATTAAAAATATTGAAGTAGACCGAAGAGTAAAGGAAGCACTTCGATTTGTGAATCTTGAAGGCTATGAAAATCGTGAAATAAGAGAAATGTCAGGCGGTCAGCGTCAGCGTGTAGCCATTGCAAGAGCCATTGTCAACGAACCGGAAGTCATACTACTCGATGAGCCATTATCAGCGCTAGATTTAAAACTTCGTACAGAAATGCAGTACGAGCTTCGTGAGCTCCAGCGCAGATTGGGCATTACGTTTATCTTTGTTACCCATGACCAAGAGGAAGCACTGGCGATGTCTGACGAAATTTTTGTTTTGAATAACGGAAAAATCGAACAGAGCGGAACGCCAACTGATATTTACGATGAACCGATTAACCGATTTGTTGCTGATTTCATTGGAGAATCGAATATTGTACCAGGGACGATGATTAAAGATTTTTCTGTCCAGTTTACCGGGAAAACCTTTGATTGTGTGGATGGCGGCCTAAATCCAAATGAAGCCGTGGATATTGTGATCCGTCCTGAGGATTTGGAAATTACTAAGCCAGAATCAGGGAAACTAAGGGTTAAAGTAGATACTCAGCTTTTCCGCGGTGTTCATTATGAAATTAGCTGCTATGACCAGGATGGAAATGAATGGCTTGTTCATTCAACGAAAAAGGCAAATGTAGGGGAAGAAATAGGGCTGTACTTTGATCCTGAAGCCATTCATGTCATGAGACATGGAGAAACAGAGGAAGAATTCGACAAACGTTTAGAAGCATATGAAGAGGGAAGCTATGAAAACTAACTCTCGTAATCTGTATTTAATCCCTTATGTTATTTGGATTCTTTTGTTTGTCGTAACACCCATTCTTCTCGTTGTATACTATTCGTTTTTTGATATTGAAGGGCATTTTACTTTTGATAATTACAAAAAGTTCTTTACGCCAGTCTATCTGAAGATGACAATTAGTTCATTTTGGTATGCATTTTTAATTACATTTTTTGCCTTTATTATTGCTTATCCAACAGCCTATTTACTGACAAAAACCAAGCATAAGCAGTTATGGCTATTATTAATTATTCTTCCTTCGTGGATTAATTTATTGTTAAAAGCTTATGCGTTTATTGGTATCTTTGGCACATATGGTGCTGCGAATAGCTTTCTTGAGGTAATGGGGGTTGGCAGCAAACAGATATTATTTACAGATTTCAGCTTTATCTTTGTTTCTGTTTATATCTTTCTGCCATTTATGATTTTACCGATCTTTAATGCGTTAGATGAATTAAACCCATCACTCATTGATGCATCTAATGATTTAGGTGCTTCACCCTGGACAACTTTTACCCGTGTTATTTTCCCATTAACGCTGGATGGAGTTAAGTCAGGATGCCAAGTCGTGTTCATTCCTGCACTTTCATTGTTTATGTTAACAAGACTTATTGCTGGTAACCGTGTTATCACCCTCGGAACAGCCATCGAACAGCATTTCCTCGTCACTCAAGACTGGGGAATGGGCTCAACGATCGCTGTCTTCCTAATTATTGCCATGGTACTCATTATGGTACTCACTGGTAAACGAAAGAGGGGGATCCTATGAAGAAAAAGACAAAGCTTTCAGCAATCTATTTGACCATAGTATTTCTAATTTTGTATGCCCCTATTTTTTACTTAATGTTTTATTCATTTAATAGCGGCGGAAATATGTATCAGTTCGAAGGATTCACCCTTGATTGGTATCGCGAGCTGTTCGGAGATACAAGACTTTTAATTATTGTTTTAAACACAGCGATTATTGCCCTTTTATCAGCGGCTATTTCTACAATACTAGGTGTTGCCGGTGCACTTGCGATTTATTTTGCTAGAAGAAGAAGAGTAAAAAATACACTTCTTTCACTTAATAATGTTCTAATTGTCAGTCCTGATGTTATCATCGGAGCGTCTTTTTTAATATTGTTTACAATTATTGGTATTAAACTAGGGTTTGTCTCTGTATTATTTGCCCACATTGCCTTTAGTGTTCCAATTGTGGTGATTATGGTACTGCCAAAAATTGAAGAAATGAACATATCCATGATATATGCAGCTCTTGACTTAGGTGCAAGCAGATGGGATGTCCTAACTAAGGTGATTCTGCCTTTTATTACCCCTGGTATTTTCGCAGGTTTCTTCATGGCTTTAACATACTCTCTAGATGATTTTGCCGTTACATTTTTTGTAACAGGTAATGGGTTTACGACATTATCTGTAGAAATCTACTCACTTGCAAGACGTGGAGTTTCATTAAACATTAATGCCCTATCTACCTTATTGTTTATTTTCACGATGCTGTTAGTAGTCGGTTATTACTTTATTACGAAGCGTAATAATCGTCCGGCTGGAATGGGGGTTAAGAAATGAAACAGCTTGTCCGTGCCTTAGCAGCTGTACTCATTGTTTCAATTGGTTTAATTCTTTTTGTCAATAAACTAAATTCTGCTCAAGGGTATTCAAGTGGAAATACACTGACGATATTTAACTGGGGAGATTATATTGACCAGGAACTTATAAAACGATTTGAAAAAGAAACCGGGATTAAGGTCATCTACGAAACATTTGATTCAAATGAAGCGATGCTGACGAAAATTGAGCAGGGTGGAACTTCTTATGATATAGCCGTTCCGTCTGAGTATGCAATCGATAAAATGAGGCAAGAAAATTTACTTATCCCGATTGATCATTCAAAAGTGCCGAACCTTCAATATATCGATTCACGATTTATGGATTTGCCTTTCGATCCAAGAAATGAATATTCAATCCCTTACTTTTGGGGAACAGTCGGAATCGCGTATAATAAAGAGATGCTAGGTGATTTAGAAATAACTAGTTGGGATGATTTATGGGATCCAAAGTTCAAAAATCAGATATTAATTATTGATGGTGCTCGAGAGGTAATGGGAATGGGCTTAAATAGCTTAGGCTATTCTTTAAATGATACAAATGAAAAACACCTTATCGAAGCGAAAGAAAAGCTTGATTTGTTAACGCCGAATATAAAAGCGATCGTAGGGGACGAAATTCGGATGTTGTTAGAAAATGGCGAAGCTGGTATTGGCCTTGTCTGGTCCGGAGTAGCTCAAGAAATTATGTGGGAAAATGAAGATGTTGAATATGTCGTTCCAGAAGAAGGCTCCAATCTCTGGTTTGACAATATGGTGATTCCAAAGACTTCTAAAAATCCGGAAGCCGCACATCAATTTATTAATTTTATTCTTGATCCAGAAGTTGCCGCACAAAACACAGAGTATGTTGGGTACTCAACACCTAATAAAGGGGCACTCGAATTTATGGATGAAGAAGTCATTAGTGATGAGCGCTTCTATCCGGATGAAGAAATGACAGCCAAGCTCGAGGTATACGAAAACCTTGGAAAAAGAATGCTTGCCTATTATAATGATCTATTTTTAGAATTTAAAATGCACAGAAAATAACAGAAAACTGACTAGCTAAATGGCTGGTCAGTTTTTTTATTTTGCATTCATTTTTTTCTCTAAAAATGGAGAGTTTATTAAAAAGGGGTGATTCTAAGATGTTGCGGTTTATATCGATTATAGTGCTAGTTTTTACAATGACAATGCCAATGGAAACTGCATCTAAAACGGAAAAAAAGGAACTTGCTATCGTCATCGATGACCTTGGAAATAACATGAAGGGAACAGATGAAATATTAAAACTTCCAGTTACATTGACTGCTGCCATCATGCCATTTATGCCAACTTCTAAACGGGATGCAGAGTTAGCAATGAAAAATAATCATGAAGTAATTGTACATCTGCCAATGGAGCCGAAAAAGGGAAAGAAAAGCTGGTTAGGACCGGGCGCCATTACTACAGATTTAAATGATGAAGAAATAAGACGGAGAGTTGTGGCGGCAATTGAGGATATCCCTCATGCTGTGGGGATGAACCACCACATGGGTTCCAAAGCAACAGAAGATGAACGAGTCATGAAAATTGTTTTAGAGGTTTGCAAAGAATATGGATTGTATTATCTTGACAGTAAAACAACTGGAAAAAGTGCGATTCCAAAATTAGCCAATGAGATGGGAGTTCCTTATTTGGAAAACAATCTTTTTTTTGATGATATATATACAATTGAGCATATTACGAAACAGGCCAATTTATTAGCAGGAAAACTTAATAAAAGTGATCGGCTAATTGCAATTGGTCATGTAGGAGTAACCGGTACAATGATGGTAGACGTATTAGAGGAATTTATTCCCGTTTATCAAAATAGAGCAAACATTGTTCCGTTATCAGACATGATACCGGAGCTTGAATTGATTGATAAAAAGTTGTGATCATCTAAGCTGGAAACAAAATAAAAAGACCGCCCACATTCCGATCTGGTTAGTCCCGCAACGAAGCGAAATGAGAAGAGGTGGACGGCCTTGAGAATAGTATATGATGTAAATTAAAAATGATGCAAAACAAGTCCAGATTTGAAAAAAACTGGCTTGTTTTTTATTTTCTCAAGAGTAATTGTGGAATATTATGATAATTTAGCTGGCTTTACAGTATGTTAATTTGTGATTAATATTTCTTGGGAAAGCGCAAATTCAGACATTTCCTGAGTTGTGCCGTCATAATATAGCGCAATTTGCCGATAAAGTGAAACTTCAATCAGTGGAGGTTTCCGACGCACAGTATGTGGTAGTGCAAACAATGACATTAGGCAGCGGCAATTTATTTCAGCCTCATTCCCACTGATTGTTAGTTGCGGCCCACAGGATGTGGGTCACACAGACGTTGCCACAGGACGTGGCGTTCTTAGTCTGTGTTCCTATAATCGGGCCTTTACGAGCTGTTGATCCCCACTAAGAAATTTTTGTTTTACTCAACTTTTTGAAGTGGGGGTCTTACAGCCCGTTAATCTGCGATAACAGTGAAAGTTGTCGTGACTTCCACCTTTTTCTCTTATTTTTTCAGTGGAAAATGGATCGTAAAAATGGTGCCTTCGTTTTCAATACTTTCTATTTCATATTCGCCTTTCAATCGTTTAATTATATCAAAGGAAATCATTAATCCAAGTCCGGTTCCCTTTGTTTTAGTAGAATAATAAGGCTGTCCGAGCTGTTCTAATTGAATGGTCGAAAAACCAACGCCATTATCCTTTATTTCAATGAACGCAATGTCATTTTGCTGATAAACGTTTATATCTATATTTCCTCCATCAGGCATAGCCTCAATTCCGTTTTTAATAAGATTAATGAACAATTGTTTACATTCATTCACATTTCCCGCAATATACAAACTTTCTTCTAACTGAATGTTCATTTTTACATTGGACATAACAGCATATGGTTTCATGAAGTCAGAAATATCTAACATTATATTCGATAAAGGGATCGTCTCTGTAAATTCGCTTATAGGTCGTGCAAGAGACAGAAAATCATTGATAATTTGGTTAGTCCTATCTAATTCCTCTAAGGACAGGGAAATAAACATCCCTTGATTAGAAGTAATATTTTGTTCATTTTTCATTAGCTGCAAGAAACCGCGAATCGTTGTCATAGGATTTCTGATTTCATGGGCAATGGATGCAGCAAGCTGGCTAATAGCATTTAACTTATCTGCTTTTTTCAACTGTTCCATCATTAAAAGTTGAAGCTTATTCATTTCGATTAAATAAATGATTGTAGATAGTGTAATAATGGAAACGATAGAAAACGAAATGAGGTGAAGAAAATCTCCCATTGCTCCAGTTTGCATCAAATATATCGTACGTGTTATAAAAATGAATAAATAAAAAATGATTCCAGTTAATAGCTTGAAAAGTAATTTTTTTCTTATGTAATGTTTATAAACAATAAAAAATAAGATCGTCATAAAGAAATAATTGATTAGGTTCGTTAGGAATTTTGTCATATCGCTAAATAAGGTTAATCCAAGCAGGATGCCAATTGCCATGAGGCCAGTTCTTGGCCCGATATAAAAGAAGGCTATAAAAATTGGGATGAATTTTAAATCAAACTCTAGTCCATCCGTAATTCGCACCGGAAAAAGCGATGATATTAAAAGTGAAAGACAAATAGTAAGAAAAAAGATAAAATTAATTTTATTATTCCTGCATTGACGCGAAAAAATGATATTCACGAGTGGGATAATCATCATGATAAAAAAATGAAAAAGAAGCTCTGCAATAAAATCCTTCAAAAGAACCATTCCTCTAGCCTTAGTTTTGTGTTTATCTTTAAATTAAACGAATGGCACAGTTAATCCTTTAATTATCAAATTTTTTGCCATAATAATTTTTCTTCATAAAGCATCAATATTCGACAAATCCTTATC
>NZ_JBALPC010000189.1:0-3037 GCF_036965225.1 Bacillus sp. JJ1474
ATATAGGAATACTCTAAAATAGGTGGCATACAAAATTCACAATGGGGGATTGTTTTTTGCAAATGTATATAAAGTATTAAAATGAAGTGTCATTATGATAAGACATGTATAGGTAAATATGATTAAAATTATTCAAAGTTTGAAATTCAAGAATGACAACTAAAATAGAGAAAAAGTTATAGATTGGAGGGCTATTTCATTGTCTTACAGCCAGCGCCTTTCATTTATTATTCTATCCGATCTTTTTCTCATCACTGTTTCATTTATTTTTAGTTCTTGGCTGTTGAATGAATTGATGGAAAAAGAAGAATTTATGGCAGTACTCCTTTTCTCATTTATTTACTTCCTTTTAGTATACGGGTTTAAACTGTATAGAAAAGCGTGGGAGCATGCAAGTGTTCGAGATGTTTTACAAATAGTTGCCGTTACTACCTTAGCAATGATTATTTTTTTTGTCATCCAATTTTCAGCAATGACCTTTATCAGTTTTCGAATGCTTTTATTATTTTGGTTAATGATTTCAATGTTTATTTGTGGAGCACGACTTATTTGGAGAATATCTTTCATTCGTTTAGTAAGAGATACTACAAATAAAAAAAGAACATTAATTGTTGGTGCAGGTTCAGCAGGAACTATGTTGGTAAGGCATTTTATTATTAATAGTGCTGAACGATTTTATCCTGTTGCATTTATTGATGATAATGTGGATAAACAAAAGCTTGAAATTTATGGTGTTCCGGTAGTCGGAACAACATATGATATAGAAATGACTGTACAAAAACTAAAAATTGAACACATTATCATCGCTATTCCATCCTTAAAGAAACAGCAGTTAAATGAAATCCTTAACATATGTATAAAAACGAACACAAAAACGCAAAAAATGCCAATGGTGGAAGATATAATGGAAGGAAAAAAATCTTTTAATGATGTGAGTGATATTCAGTTTGAAGATTTATTAGGCAGGGAGCCTGTTATCCTTAATGATTTGCTTATTTCCGACTCGATTATCGACAAAGTGATTTTAATAACTGGAGCAGGAGGTTCAATTGGATCGGAAATATGCAGGCAAATTGCAAAGTTTAAACCAGCCAAAATGATCCTATTAGGCCATGGTGAAAACAGTATTTATAACATTGATATTGAGATGAAAGAGGAGTATGGAGAACAGTTAGTATTTATTACAGAAATAGCTGATATTCAAAATCGCGAGAGAATATTTGATATTATAGGAAAATATCAGCCTGATATTATTTATCATGCAGCCGCACATAAACATGTACATCTCATGGAGTGGAACCCAGATGAGGCTATAAAAAATAATGTGATCGGGACAAAAAACTTAGCCGAAGCCTCCCATTTTCATAAAGTAGGTGCTTTCGTAATGATCTCAACAGATAAAGCTGTCAATCCAACTGGAGTAATGGGTGCCACAAAAAGATTGGCGGAAATGATCATTCAAGATTTTGATGAAACAAGCCAAACAAAATTTGTAGCAGTAAGATTTGGCAATGTCTTAGGTAGCAGAGGAAGTGCGATTCCATTATTTATAAAGCAAATAAATAAAGGTGGTCCAGTAACAGTAACACACCCTGAAATGGTTCGCTACTTTATGACCATACCTGAAGCTGCGAGATTAGTTATTCAAGCGGGTGCGTTAGCAAATGGTGGGGAAATCTTTATTCTTGATATGGGCAACCCAGTAAAAATTATCGATCTCGTTCATAAATTAATTCGATTATCAGGCTATCGGCTAGATGATATAGAAATTATCTTTACAGGGGTTCGTCCAGGTGAAAAAATGTTTGAGGAGCTTCTAGCTGCAGATGAATTGATAGACAAACAAGTTCATTCAAATATTTATATTGGAAAAGCCAGTCCTATTGAAATTGAGCCGATTGAACAATTAATTTCGGATTACAAAAACATGGATAGAGAGGAAATTCGAAATCAGTTATTAAATATTGCAGGGCAGAAAGGACAAAAAGTATAAGTGGGCAGGCGGGGGTAAAGCAATTAACGTATTAAAGTAAATTTGTATTTTTAATGGAGATGTATTATGAAGAGATGCATAGATCTATTATCAGCTGTTTTATTATTAATCATCTTGTCCCCGTCATTTGTGATCGTATCATTAATGGTTTATATGAAATTAGGATCGCCTATTATCTTTAAACAGATTAGACCAGGGCTTAATGAAAAACCTTTTTATTTATATAAATTCCGTTCAATGACAGACTTAAAGGATGAAAATGGCAATCAATTGTCCGATGAAATGCGGATAACTCCTTTTGGTCAATGGTTAAGGAAATATAGTATAGATGAATTACCACAATTAATTAATGTACTTAAGGGAGATATTAGTCTAGTTGGTCCCAGACCTTTGCTAGTGGAATACCTCGCTCTTTATAGCGCGGAACAGTCTAAAAGACATCTTGTTCGTCCAGGGATAACAGGCTGGGCACAAGTAAATGGGAGAAATGAATTATCATGGGAAGAAAGATTTATATTAGATGTTTGGTATGTAGAAAACCAAAGTCTTTGGTTAGATATGAAGATTATCTTCCTAACATTAATGAAGGTGCTGAAAAAGGAAGGCATAAATTTTGAAGGCCATGCCACCATGTACAATTTTATGGGAACAAAAACGGGGGCTTCGAGAGAAAGTAGATTTATAATTTTAGATACTAAGGAAGAATGGGATGAGGCTTTAACAAATTTTAAGTATCTAGATGTTTTCTACTCCCAAAAATATGCTCAGCTTTTTGCAAGACATGAACAAGGAAAGGCAAAAGCTGCATTCTATGAGCGTGCTGACACAAAAATTTTGTACCCATTTATATTACGTGATATTCCAATTTTAGATAATCAATATAAAGATATAATAACCCCATATGGGTATGGTGGCCACTATGTTGAAGGAAGCAATGATGAGATAGTAAACTTCTGCATTTACTTTTCTGAATATTGCAAAAGTAATAATGTTGTTGCTGAAATGGTACGTCTTCATCCTTTATATAACAATAAAGAATACGTA
>NZ_JBALPC010000190.1:0-25486 GCF_036965225.1 Bacillus sp. JJ1474
TAGTAGAAACCCTCAAACCGATTTTTGAGGTTATACGAAAATAATAATATTAGATATATTTGACCAAAAATGTTAAAATTTTAAAAAAGTTTAAGTTGATTTGTAGTGTAATAGCCATGTCAATATTTTGTCAAGTGTAAATTTTCAGATAATACTATTGACAATAAAACTTGCTTTGTTTAATATAGTGAGTAACGGGAGGCAATTATGTCTATTATTTCTATACATACCCATCAATCTTTAAAAAAGGATATTGCTCATCTTTATAACCGAGTCAACCAAGAAATTCACGGTGTCGGAGTAAAGAAACAGCGAATAGAAATATTTGATGACATGGTAATCATTTTTGCTCAGCATAAACGGGTCCAGTCGCTTCAAATGCTTAGTAAAAATTTCCAACATTTGACTATTTCGGTTGATTCAGCATTAAGTGTTGAATTCAAATCGTTATTTAAAGATCAGATTGAAGAGATGCTGCCTTTTAAAGTGAAGACCATTTTAAAAGATTACGATCCTGTTACGGAAGAATCATGTACAATCATTTATTTTAAAGAATAATAAGCTATCAATTTTGTTTGGGAGAGCTGTGCAAGCCGCAACTACTCTTAACCATTTTGAAAGCGGTTCCTTTAGCTTTTGTTTAACGGAAGTTATATGAAACCGCAGTAGTAGATCATCATCTTATGGAAGATGTTTTCTATTACTGCGGTTTTTTATATACAAATTTCTATTTTTGGAGGTGATTTATTAGGAAAATAGCGAAATGCATCCCGAGTTTATACAGAAGATACATTTTGTAAATATGGGGGGCTGACCTTGGAAAAGCTAAATCCTGTTAAAATTGGAACTTTAGGATTTCAGCATGTATTGGCAATGTATGCAGGTGCTGTCATTGTACCTTTAATTGTAGGACCTGCAATTGGATTGAATGCTCAACAACTTGCATATTTAATCTCGATTGATCTATTTACATGTGGGATAGCAACATTATTACAGGTCATAGGCGGAAAGCATTTCGGTATAAAATTACCTGTCATTTTGGGCTGTACATTTACAGCGGTAGGGCCGATGATAGCCATTGGACAATTACAAGGAATAACCGCGATTTATGGCGCCATCATTGTCTCCGGAATTATCGTCATGATATTATCGCAGTTTATGAGTAAAATTATGCGTTTTTTCCCTCCTGTTGTCACTGGTTCAGTTGTTGCTATTATTGGGGTTTCCTTAATTCCAGTCGCAATGAATAATGCTGCTGGTGGGCTGGGCTCTCCCGATTTTGGCAGCTCCAAAAATTTATTCTTAGCCATACTTACACTGATTCTAATTATCTTAATGAATCGTTTCTTCAAAGGATATATGAAAGCAATTTCTGTCCTGCTATCGCTAATTGCAGGAACAATAGTCGCATATTTTATGGGAATGGTTAGCTTCGTGGAGGTTGCTAATGCTTCCTGGTTTCATATTGTTCAGCCTTTCTATTTCGGTCTGCCTACTTTTAATGCCTCAGCTATTTTGACAATGACCTTAGTCGCCATTGTAAGTATGATAGAGTCCACTGGTGTATTTCTAGCATTAGGGGATGTTTGTGAACGAAAACTAGAATCCAAGGATATTAAAAAGGGATTAAGAGCAGAAGGGCTTGCAGTTGTAATTGGAGGAATATTTAATGCTTTTCCTTATACATCATTCTCTCAAAATGTTGGCCTTGTAGCTCTAACTAAAGTAAAAACTAGAAACGTTGTAATCTCTGCTGGGGTCATACTAATGATTTTAGGACTTTTGCCTAAGATCGCAGCTCTAACTACCGTCATCCCTATGGCTGTCCTGGGCGGTGCCATGATTCCAATGTTTGGTATGGTGATTTCATCAGGGATTAGAATGCTTTCAGCTGTAGATTTTACTAAAAACGAAAACCTCTTAATTATTGCTTGTTCCGTTGGAATTGGATTAGGATCTGCGGTAGTTCCTGCTATCTTTGGCAGTCTTCCAACAGGTGCCCGTTTACTCGTTGAAAATGGAATAGTAATAGGAAGCTTGACAGCCATTTTACTAAATGTGGTCTTTAATTATAAGGATTTAAATATATCTAAAGATGGGCAAATGAATCAGTTAAAAACTGAACACTCAATGGATGTCCTTTAATAATCTGCATAAAGCAGAAATAAAAATAGCAGAAGGGGTATAAACTATGGATTTAATTCTGAAAAATGCGAATATTCCACAAGGAGATCGCCAAGTCTTAACGAATATACTAGTAAATGATGGAAAAATTATTGGGTATTCCAATGACATTAGCTTCTTAAATGCTACACAGGTTATTGATGTTGAAGGCAAGCTAGTTGTTCCTGGTTGTATTGACCCGCATACACATTTTATGGATCCAGGCTTTACCCATAGAGAAACTTTTGCAACTGGAAGCCGTTCAGCAGCAGCTGGCGGATTGACAACGATCATTGATATGCCATGCTGCAGCAAGCCTTCTGTTCGGGATGGGGATAGTTTCCAAAAGAAAATAGGTCCGATTCGTGACCAAGCATATATAGATTATTGCTTTTGGGGAGGAATGACGGGAGAAGATGCCCGTGAAGGCTGGATCGATAATATTTATCCGCAAATTGATGAAGGGGTTGTCGCTTTTAAAGTGTATATGACACCTTCCGTACCAACTTTCCCAAAGGTTTCAGATGCTGAAATGCTTGAAATCTTTAAAAATGTGGCAAAAACAGGTTTGCCAATAGGTGTGCATGCTGAAAACTATGATATTTGCACTTTTAACTCTAAGAAGCTAGAAAAAGAGGGGCGTTTGGATGGTCCAGCATGGGCAGAGGCCAGGTCCAGTCTAGCTGAAAAGGTCGCAATCGAATTAATTCTAAGCTTTGCCGAAGCAACAGATGCCCGTGTCCATGTTGTGCACATGAGTACAAAAGAGGGAGTGGAGCTAGTGAGGGCCGCTAAGAAACGGGGGATTAAAGTTACTTCTGAAACTTGCCCTCATTACCTCGTACTAAACGCACAGGATTCAATGTCAGAACGTGGTTCATATGCAAAAATTGCTCCTCCATTGCGCGGTAAGGAAGACAATGAATCTCACTGGAAGGCACTTGCCGATGGAACAATCGATTTCGTTGGAACTGACCACGCTCCATATGAAATAGCAACAGAAAAAGAATATCCAGGAGCGACGATTTGGAATACTTTCCCTGGTATTCCAGGAGTAGAAACAATGGTCCCTATCCTAGTAAGTGAAGGACTAAATAAAGGCCGTCTATCACTATCACGTTTTGTAGAGGTTACGAGCAGGAATGCTGCCATTCATTATGGCATTTATCCGAAAAAGGGATCAATGGAAATTGGCAGTGATGCTGACTTCACTATAATCGACCTTGAAAAGGAATATGTCATTGATGAACAAAAAACCGAATCAATGGCGAAGTATAATCCATTACATGGCTTGAAATTAAAAGGAAAGCCAGTACAGACAATAATCCGCGGAAACGTTGTTTTCGATGAAGATAACGGTGGAATTGTCGGAGAAGCAGGCTATGGAGAGTACGTGCCTCGTCAAAGTATTCAGAGACTGGAAAGAACATTAAAATATGAAAAATATGAAGCCGTAAAAGTAGAAACAAAGGAAGCTGAAGCTGTAACACAAAATTGATGTTTTAGTTTTCAATCATGTAGATTCGAATAGTTTCATATATTGATATAACAAAAAGAAAAATGAAATCAGTTTTCTGAAAGGATGAAAGATAAGTGGAACTTAAAGGAAAGAAACATTGTATTGTGGTAATTGATATGCTCAATGATTTTATTGGTGAAAATGCAGCTCTTCGCTGTGAAAGTGGTGAAAAAATTGTCCCTAAAATTAGGGAGCTAATCGATTTTGCTCACGATTTAGATATTCAGGTAGTACACGTACAAGAGGCTCATCGAAAAAATGACAGGGATTTCCGTGTAAGACCTGTTCATGCTGTAAAAGGCACATGGGGATCAGAGTTCATACCTGAGCTGCAGCCGGAAGAGGATAAGGGTGACTATGTCGTTCAGAAGAGAAGACATAGTGCATTCAGCTATACCGATTTTGATCTGTTCCTTAGGGAGGAGGAAATAGATACAGTCGTTTTAACAGGCGTATGGACAAATGTTTGTGTTCGCAGCACCGCATCTGATGCTCTATATCATGGATATAATGTAATCTGTATTTCCGATGGAACAGCGTCTCAAGATGATGATATGCATGTTTCCGGATTAAGAGATATTGATATTTTCGGAGATATCATGACAACAGAAGAATATAAAGAAGCAGCGAAAAATAAATTCTCCCTAGACGAAAAGGTTGTTTAATATTAACACTCATACAGACCGAAAAAGAAGAATTTTAGTGGGTATTACTGGGGCTAGCGGATCATTGTATGGATATACTTTGATCCGCGCTCTTCATCAATTAGGAATAGAAACGCACTTAATTGTTACGGAAATGGGAGAGAAAGTAATGCAGTTTGAGTGCGGGGTTAAGATGGAGGAGCTTAAAGAATATGCCACTGTCCATAGTAATAAAAATTTGTTTGCATCGATAGCAAGCGGATCCTATTTGACAGACGGGATGGTTATAGTCCCTTGTTCCATGAATACACTTGGGGCCATTGCGAATGGTGTCGGCGATACATTGCTAAGCAGAGCGGCAGGTGTAGTTTTAAAAGAAAAACGAAATTTTATTATCGTTCCAAGGGAAGCCCCATTTAATCTAATACACTTACGGAATATGACACTGCTTGCTGAGACAGGTGCATGTATCATGCCAGCCTCCCCAGGATTCTACCATAAGCCAACAGAAATATGGGAGCTGGCAAACTTCATGGTAGCCCGAATTTTAGACATGCTTAATATTGATCATCGACTGCTGGAAAGGTGGGGGGAAAATTCATGATACCTGTAACAATGAGAGCATTATTAGATGACTGGGAGAATAGAGGCCTCCTATATCGAATTAAACGAGAAGTAGATCCCCGCTATGAATTAGGTGCTGTTGTAAATACGAAAAATGGAAAGCAGCCATTCCTCTTTGAAAAAGTCAAAGGGTATCAATCAGCAATGGCAGCAGGATTAGGCGGAGATCGTGAGCTAGTTGCTGATAGCATGGGAATACATGCTTCGGAACTGATCCCTAAAATCATTAACTCCATTGTTAATCCAATCCCTACAACTTTAAAGGAAACTGGACCTGTACAGGAAAATTTAGTAACAGGCGATTTCGATTTAGCTGACCTGTTTCCAATACCGACCTTTCACGAAGGGGATTCAGGTGCCTATTATGTATCAGGGATACTTGTTGTAAAGGATGTAACAGGAAAGAAAAGGTATACATCTATAAGGAGAATGCAGTATCTAGGCGGAAATCGAACAAATATTTTAATTACTTCGCCAGAGTTATTGGAACAGTATTCATATTATGAAAAACTGGGTGAGCCAATGGAAGTGGCCGTTATGTTTGGGGTAGTGCCAGCTGTCGTTTTGAGTTCCCAGATTAGCACACACCTATATCATACGGATAAATTAGACGTTGCGGGGGCTTTACTTGGACAATCCTTAGATGTTGTTCGCTGTAAGACAGTGGATATAGATGTTCTAGCAGAAGCGGAAATTGTTTTTGAGGGCCGAATGTTACCGAATGAACGTGAGATGGAAGGGCCATTTGGAGAATTGGCCGGTTATTATGGGTTTAGATCCCCTCAGCCAATCGTGGAAATATCTGCTGTAACCTATCGGAATCAAGCCATAAACCAGACCATTTTCCCTTCAAGCTATGAAGAAAGACTGCCAATGGCTCTAGTTCGGGAGGCGACCTTATTAAGTACTGTTAGGCAAGTCGTGCCGAATATTAAAGGTGTACATATTCCGATGGGAGGTGTTGCTCGCTACCATGCTGTCATTCAAATCGAGAAAAAGTCTGAAGGGGATGGAAAGCAAGCCGCACTTGCTGCATTTGCTAGTGATAAAGATTTAAAGCATGTCGTTGTCGTAAACGATGATGTTGATATTTTCGATTCAGACGATGTTGAATGGGCGATTGCAACTAGGGTTCAGGCCTCTAATGATGTATTTATTGTACCTGGAGCTAAAGGTTCTCCACTCGAATCCTCCCATAACCTAAGAGGTGTTTCCGATAAAATGGGAATAGACGCCACATATCCTTTAGGAGAGGAAGAAATGTTTAAAAGAACATCCATTCCAATTGAAGTCAATCTTGAAGATTATTTATAGAGGAACTAGAAAAATCAAATGAAACTGTTAAAGTTTTCTACCTGAATGAAAAAAATATAAGTTCATTTAACTAGTTCATCATATTGACCTTGGAAAGGGGGATGGAAATGAAGGCAATTGGGATGATTGAAACAAGGGGATTAACAGCTGCTATAGAAGCACTTGATTCCATGGCCAAAGCAGCCAATGTTAGTTTAGTAGATTTAAAACGAGTCGGTTCTGGTTTAGTGACTGTAATTGTAGAAGGAGATGTTGCAGCTGTAACTGCCGCTGTTGAAGTGGGGAAAACGGCTAATTCTAAGACCGGAGGAGAGTTAGTATCCTTTAATGTCATTCCTCGACCGCATGCAGAGCTTGCTAAGATTCTCTAGGAGGTGATTACGCTTGTCAGAATTCATGAAAAATATTGTTCAGGAAGTATTAAAGCCAGCTAATAAGCCGAGAGAGAATCCTCTTTTTAACGGGGGGAATTCAAGGTTTGTTTATTCGAAATCCACTGTCAATGACAACAAACAAGAAGCTTCAAAACAATCGATAGCGGGAATAAATCGTCCAAACTATCAGCAAAAAAATATCCAAAAAAGATTAGCTGGAGTGCCTGCTAATACTAATAAAGATCTAATCAATCATTCATCCAAAAATGAACAAAGAAATGTTCATACTAAAACGGGGAGTAGTGATTCCATTACAGGTTCCATATCTAAACTGCAAAAAATCTCTCTTGTACAAGGTAACCAACCATTAAATAAGCCTCAAAAAGGTTCATATGTAAATAACCATTTTAATGAAGAAAGTAAGTTTATCGGCCAAACGAGAAATGGAATAAAAGCTTGGGTCTATTCTGGTCTATCTGAAAAACTGATGGAATCATTTCAGAGGCCGCTAAAGTCACATTCCGTTGGGGTCATTTCAAGTGAACAATCGTCAATCGGCCAGTTATTTCTAGTGAATGAGATTTTACGAGAGTATTCGGCCATGAAATATAGTTTGTTATGGGAAAAAGAAAAAAGCAGTGGCTTTATTCTTGAATTGTATGAAGAAGATACCGCCAAACTAATCGAGGCCGTAAAAACATTATTTCAAAAACTTTCTCACCATTCTTATAAGCCTTTACAGCTTTTTAAAGTTCATTCTCCTAGTCCATGGTTAACAAAACAGCTTAATTTGAATGCTCATGTAGATGGGGTCGCTGTACTTGATGGAATAAATCATTATTCATCCATTCTTATATTAGATCGTTTATTGAAAAAATCACCAAATATAAATTTCAACTATACCGTAGAGAAAGGGTATTTACTTCTTTATGGTCCATTCATAACGATTTCAGAAGTCTCTGCCGAATTACTTAAGGAAGCTGAGAGGTTTAAATAACTTTATATGACTGGAGGCTATGTAATTGCAAGCACTAGGATTAATAGAAACAGTGGGCTATTTAACAGCTGTTTCTGCTGCAGACGCTGCAGTTAAAGCCGCGGATGTAGAAATTGTAGGCATCGAAAAAGTAATTGGCGTAAATGGGTATCTGGGTGTTACGGTCCATTTCAGCGGGGATGTCGCCGCAGTTAAATCTGCTGTGGATGCTGGTAAGGAAGCTGCAGATCGTATTGGAAAGGTAATTTCCTTTCATGTGATTCCAAGGGCTCACAACGAAGTAGCAAGTAAACTATTACCTCATTTTAAACTTGAAGAGAAGAGCTTAATTAAGAAGGAAGGCTCTGAGGAGAATACGGAGAGAGCTGAAGCGAAGGGAAAAAATATAAAAGGCTCAATGAAAAAGGGAACCACTAAAAAAGCGGAAAATGATATAACGGAAAACAGTCAATCAGAGGAAGACAATAACAAATCAAATTAATCATTATGAGGAGGAAATAAATCATGGGTGAAGCATTAGGATTAGTAGAAACAAAGGGTTTAGTTGGTGCAGTAGAGGCTGCTGATGCAATGGTTAAGGCAGCAAATGTAGAAATTTGCGGCTATGAAAAGGTTGGCTTTGGACTTGTAACTGTCATGGTAAGAGGAGATGTAGGGGCTGTTAAAGCAGCGACAGATGCGGGAGCTGAAGCGGCAAGCCGTGTTGGAGAATTGGTATCTGTCCATGTTATCCCTAGACCTCACAGCGAAGTGGAAAGAGCCCTATTATCTAAAACGATTGGTGAATAAATATGAGCTCAAATAAGCAGAGTGTAATGATGAAACACACTCTGCGCGAGCTGTCTAACCGAAACAGCTACAGTAAGAGCCTACAGAAAAGACCATATGTCCTGGCTCTAATTACCTCTCATTTGATTGGAATGGAACCAGGACTTTTATATTTAAAAGACCTAACTAGTAAACAATGCATGCTTCGAATCTCAGTGGAAGATTCGATTTACTCACATGACGAAAGAAATGACCTTGCGAGAATAATTGGCAATGATGATTGGATTTGTCATCAGCATTTATCAGAAAAAAATAAGATTGATATAGTCTTTCTCCCAATCCTGTCATTTTCGCTAGTATCAGATATTCTTTCCTTCAATGAACAAAGACCTTTTGTCCGTCTGATTCTTCATAGTTTAATGACTGGTAAGAAAGTCATCGCATTAAAAATAGGGATAGACGCTAATCATCAGCTATGGCGGGTGAAGGGTATGGATAAAGGATCTCAAGCGTTTAAAAGAAAACTGAAGGAACAGATGATTCAGTTAAAAGGGTTAGGGATAGACCTTATCAATGAAGATGATAATTTTGATGCTTTTCTTAATCATTCACTAAATAAATCAATTGTTACCGCAGAAACAATACGATATTTGCATCAACAAAATCAACATACATTGAGTATGTCAAGTCAGACTATCATTACTCCCCTTGCCAAGGATATGGCAAGAGAGTTGAATATTGCAATAATTACAGAATAAGGGGACGATCTTTATGCACATGGGAATAGTGGTTGGCCGGGTAACTGCTACGAGAAAAGATGAAAATCTAGTAGGGACGAAGCTATTAATTACACAGCCGATTGGATTAGATGGACAGGTACTGCCAAACCCCATTATTACCGTTGATACTGTTGGAGCCGGCATAGGTGAAAGAGTGATCTATGTGACAGGAAGCATGGCTTCACGAGCGATCAGGAATAAAGAGGCACCCATTGATGCTGCAATTATTGGAATAATTGATAGTTTGGAAGGAACGATGATAGGGGGTTAAACGGTGGACGCTCTTAAAATAAAAGAGGCTATTCAATATCGAAAATTAATTGATGTATTATTGCATCCACATCAATATGCGGACATAGTCCTTAGAGGCGGGTATTTTATTAATGTAATCACCCGTGAAATATATGAAGCAGATGTTGCCATTAAAGGACAATATATTTTGATGGTTGGAGATGCAAAGGATCTGATTGGTCCGAAAACAACGATAGAAGATGTTAAGGGGAAATTTATTAGCCCGGGCTTTATTGATTCTCATATGCACTTTGAAAGTGCCATGCTGACATGTACGGAATTTTCAAAGCTGTCCATACCGACAGGGACGACAACATTAATTGGCGACCCGCATGAGATTGGTAATGTTCTCGGTGTTCATGGAATGAAAGCGATGATTGAAGAAGCGAAAACCCTTCCAAATCGCATCTTATTCACTGTTCCCTGTGCCGTACCTGATGCTCCTGGACTAGAAACTTCAGGGTATGACGTTTCAGCTAAGGATATGAAGGACTTATTAAATGATCCATATGTTCAAGGAATTGGCGAAATTCAAAGCTTTAGTAATATCCAACCAGTTTATCAACATGCCCCTGAATTAATAGATGATCTAGTGGCAGCGGTCTCCTATGCAAACAGTATTGGTAAAACTGTCGAGGGAAATGCTCCTGGATTATTTGGGAAAGAACTGGCAGCACATATTATAAGCGGAGGCACACATGTTTCTTGTCATGAAACGACTACGAAGGAAGAAATGGTTGAAAAGTTGCGTTATGGAGTAAGTGTGTTTATGAGGGAAGGATCCTCCCAACGAAATATGGCAGAGTGTATCCGTGCCATTACAGAGGATGGATTGGATTCGAGACGAGCGATTTTAGTATCAGATGATATGGTTCCTGCAGATCTCCTGAAATATGGACATATGAATGATATTGTCCGCAGAACGATCGCGGAAGGAATTGATCCTGTCGAAGCCATCCAAATGGCAACCATTAATCCGGCTACTCACTTCGGGTTTAAGGATGTAGGAGTGATCGCACCTGGTAAAAGGGCAGATATTGCCGTTATTAGTGATTTAATGAATATGACGATCGATCAAGTATATCTCAGTGGTAAAAAAGCTGCTGAAAAAGGCGAACTAACTATCGACATAGCCCCGTATATTTATCCTGAAAGTGTTAAGAAATCGATTAAAAGAAAAGCAGTTACAAAAGATGAACTCACTATTAATGCTACAGGATCCCGTGCAAGGGTAAGAGCTATTGAAGCCATCCCTTTCCAAAATTTAACGGGCGAGGGCGAGTATACTCTGAATGTAAAGGATGGAATTGTCCAGCCTTGTCTGAAGCAGGATGTATTGCCATTACTTGTTGTTGAACGTCACGGAAGAACAGGAAAAGTAGGGAAAACATTCTTGCATGGCTTTGATTTAAAGAGCGGAGCCATTGCAGAAAGTGTTGCCCATGATACTCATAATATTATTGTGACAGGGACGAATTATGAGGATATGGTAACCGCAGTCAATCGTGTCATTGCAATGGGAGGTGGAATTGCCATGATCAAGGAAAGTAAAGTGGTTGGAGATCTTCCGCTCCGTGTAGGTGGTCTTATGACAGATGAATTAACCGGTAAGGAAATGAGTGATAAGGTTGATGAGCTTTCCAGACTTGCAAAGGAAGAGCTTGGTTGCGGAATGGAGGTTCCATTCATGCACTTATCCTTCTGGTCACTAGTCACAAGTCCGAAGTGGAAAATTACTGATATGGGATTGATTGATGTAGACAAGTTTGAGGTTATTCCTACGATTATTTAAAAATACATCAAGAAAAGTCGTCGCAGGAACAATCGCCCTTTGATTGTTCCGAAGGCGCTTACGCTTTTTGAATTGGAGGGAAAAATTATGGGAGTCAGATTAGTAGACTTAACTCAGGAAATCTATCATGGGATGCCAGTCTTCCCTCTTCATCCATCTACGATGATTTTTACTAATATTACACATGAAGAATCGGAAAAAAAGATAGGGTTTCCATTTGCAACAAACAATTTAATCATTAATGAACATGGGCCAACCCATAGTGATGCTACATACGAGTATGATCCAAATGGGAAATACATTGATGAAATGCCATTAGAATATTTCTATGGTCCAGCCGTTTGCCTTGATGTCTCACATGTTCCGACAAATCGTTATATTACGAGTCAGGATCTTGAGAGTGCCCTAAATAAATCGGGTCAGTTTATCGAGAAGGGGGATATCGTTCTTCTCTATACTGGCCATTATAACAGGTCGTATGGCACAGATGCATGGTTAACTACTTATACAGGTCTTGATTACCAAGCAGCTAAGTGGCTAGCAGAGAAAGGCGTTGTCAATATCGGCATCGATTCTCCGGCAATCGATCATCCAGATGATCCCAAGTATTCCGGTCACCTAATTTGCAGGGAGTATGGCATGACCAATACGGAAAACCTTTGTAATTTGGACCAAATAGCCGGTATGAGATTTTTATACTTCGGGCTTCCGCTCAGGATTCGGAAAGGAACTGGCTCCCCAATCCGGGCAGTTGCTGTTTTTATTGAATAAACGGAGGGTGATTTTATGAGAGAAATCTTTAATAGGGACAGAATTCGTGAAGAAATAGTCATTCCTCCCTACGAAGGCAGAAGCGCTTTTTTAAGAAAAGGCGAAGAGCTTATTATCATTGATCTGGATGGGAAGCAGGTTGGGGATTTTGTTTGTTTTAATCATGCAGATCCTCAAGAATATGTATCCCCCGTTCATATGAGAGCATCATTAAGCAGTATTCGGTTAAAAAAAGGCGATTTATTATACAGCAATAGACGCCGACCTCTTATGCAGCTAGTAGAAGATACTGTCGGTGTCCACGATATATTTTTTCCAGCCTGCGATTATTATCGGTATAAAATGGATTTTGATCACGATGATCATCCAAATTGCTATGACAATTTAGAAACAGCTTTAAAGAAGTTTAATATTCATCCAGCTATTGTTCCAGATCCTATTAATCTATTTATGAATAATGTGCTGGACGATCAAGGCGATTATGTGATTGAAGAGCCACTTTCAAAGCCAGGAGATTATGTGAGGCTCAAGGCCTTGGAGGACGTGGTCATCGCCTGTACAACATGTTCGCAAGATATGGCACCTGTAAACGGATGGAAGGTTACATCTCTAAAAATGCAAATAGTGGAGGCAGAATAATGGATGATATTCAATTCCTTCAGGAGCTTCTGCGGATCAATAGTTCAAATCCTCCAGGTAATGAGCATGAGGTAACTGAGGCTTTTATTGAACGATGTAAGATGAAGGGCATCCCCTTTAAAATGACTTATCTTGAGAAAAATAGGAGCAATTTTGAGGTGACACTCAAGGGCAGTGGTGATAAGCATTTATTTCTGTGCGGCCATATGGATACGGTTTCCCCTGGAGAGGCTGAATGGCAGTATGCCCCTTTTTCAGGGGACATTGTAGAAGAAAGGATTTATGGCAGAGGGGCTTCAGATATGAAAAGCGGCTTGGCCGCCATGTATTTAGCATTAGAATCTTTAATTTTGGAAAAAAAGACACCTCCAGCCACTATTACATTTTTGGCAACAGCTGGTGAAGAAGTCGATAGCTGCGGAGCTAGGGCGTTTTTAGAAGGAAATGACGATCGAGTCATTGATGCACTAGTAATCGGTGAACCGACAAATGAAAAGGTTGTGGTTGGACATAAGGGAGCACTTTGGTTAGAAATTAGCACATATGGAAAAACCGCTCACGGGTCTATGCCAGATCAAGGAATCAATGCTGTTGATCATATGATGCAAATAATAAATGTGTTAGATTCACTAAAAGTTGAGTGGAAACTAGAAAAGGAACCTCTTGGAAGCAGTAGCCTTGCGGTTACAATGATCAATGGGGGGATTCAAACGAATGTCATTCCGGATCGATGTTCAATTCGGGTGGATATACGTACAGTTCCTCCACAATCACATGACCATTTAATAGAACAGCTAAATCAAAAACTTAATAAACTTGTTGAAAATAACGAGCTCCATCAGTTCAAGATAACGAAAGTGTTAGACCGTCCACCTATTCTTACCGCTGTTTCATCAGATATTATTCACTGTGCATTAGAAATAAAAAATGAAGAGGACTCAAATTGCTTTGGTGTTTCTTATTATACAGATGCAGCTGTATTAAATCCAAGAAGCGAAATCCCTACATTAATCTATGGACCAGGTGATGAGAAGCTTGCCCATCAGCCAAATGAATGGGTAAGTATTGCTGCCTATAAAAGATCGATCGATTTTTATAAATCATTAATTTTGAACTTTGACGAAAAGAAAGCCGATATGACAAGCCAGTTACAAGGAGGTGTAAAATGAGCAGCATTCTCATTAGGAACGCAGAAATCGTTACGATGAATGAGAAGGAAGAAATTATTACAGGAGATATTTATATTGTAGATGACAAAATTGTTGAAATCGGACAAAATCTCCGCCATTATGCAAGTAAAATTATTGATGCTTCAGGACGCACGGTGATACCGGGATTTATACAAACTCATATACATTTATGCCAAACATTATTTAGAGGGCAGGCTGATGACCTTGAATTAATGGATTGGTTAAAGCAAAAAATTTGGCCTCTGGAAGCATCTCATGATGAGGAATCCATTTATTACTCAGCGATGCTTGGCATTGGGGAACTATTACAAAGTGGAACAACAACAGTTGTAGATATGGAAACTGTTCATCATACAGATTTTGCTTTTAAAGCAATTGCGGAAAGCGGAATTCGCGCCCTAGCAGGGAAGGTCATGATGGATAAGGGAGATGAAGTTCCAGTTCTCTTAAGGGAAAATACGCAAGAATCCATTCAGCAAAGTGTCGATCTGCTTGAAAAATGGCATAATCATGATGGCGGCAGAATCCAATATGCCTTCTGCCCTCGTTTTGTTGTTTCATGTACGGAGGAATTATTAACAACAGTAAGGGATCTTTCAAAGCATTACAATGTCAGAGTCCACACACATGCCTCTGAAAATTCCACTGAAATTTTGTTAGTAGAAAAAGAACATGGAATGAGAAATGTTGTCTACCTTGATAGCATTGGGTTAGCGAATGAGCGTTTAATTCTGGCACATTGTGTGTGGCTGGATGAAGAAGAGAAAAGAATTATTAGAGAGCGCGGAGTTAAGGTCAGCCACTGTCCAGGATCTAATCTTAAGCTCGCTTCAGGAATTGCTGAAATTCCGTCATTACTTAACTCACATGCACATGTAAGTCTAGGTGCTGACGGAGCACCTTGTAACAATAATCTGGATATGTTCAATGAAATGAGACTCGCTGCTATTATTCAAAAACCTATCCATGGACCAACAGCCATGAATGCAAGAACTGTATTTAGAATGGCTACAATCGGGGGAGCAAAAGCAGTTGGAATGGAAAATGAAATTGGCAGTATTGAAACAGGGAAGAAGGCTGATCTCGCTATTTTGAACTTAAATGATTTCCACACATATCCATCCTCAGAAATTGATCCAATTTCCAGAATTGTTTATTCAGCCACAAGAGCGGATGTTGAAACAACGATTGTGAACGGAAAAGTACTAATGGAAAATAGACAGATGATTACGATTGATAAGGCAGTTATATTGAGAGAATCAGATATATCCATAAAGCGATTAGTGAAAAAGTTGGAAACAGTATTGTACTAAAGGTGTTTCGATTTTAAATAACATGTACCCTCCCTTCAGCCAAGAAGAGTCCATTATTAGTAAAATAACCTACTTTTCGGTATGATATAGATAAGCAAGTAAAGCTATTAGTAGGAGGGTACATATTATGTCTGTTGAAATTCCAAGCAGGGAAGAGCTCGGTGTTATTCTCAAAAAGTCAAAAAAAATTGCGGTAGTTGGTTTAAGCGGTAATCCTGAGAGAACATCCTATATGGTGTCGAAGGCTATGCAGGATGCAGGATATGAAATTATTCCTGTTAATCCAACAGTTGATGAAGTGCTCGGTGTAAAGTCTGTCAAAAGCTTAAAGGATATTGATGGTCATGTTGACATTGTCAATGTTTTTCGCCGTTCAGAGCATCTGCTTGAGGTAGCTAAAGAGTTTGCTGAAATAAATGCTGATGTATTTTGGTCACAGCTCGGATGCATAGATGAGAATGCCTATAATTTCTTAAAGGAAAAGGGCTACACAGTTGTTATGGATCGCTGTATTAAGGTAGAACATGCATTAACAAAATAATGCAAAAGACATGAGATCTTTATAGGTCTCATTTTTTATTTTTTGAAAAAGCAGCTATCGAAACAGCCATAAATCAGCTAAATTAAAAATCTTATTTGCCAAATTTGAATAAATAGATACAATAAAGCATAGACGCTGAATAAAATATGGTAAAATATATATAAGGAACACTCGTTCTTATCCGCTTTTTCTATCATATAAAGGATAATTATTTTTTAGACGAATACGCTAAATGAATGTATAATCAATTTTGTTTCAATGATTACGCTCATTTCTTTATATAGATACAAAAGCAAAGTATTGATCATTTTTTTATTAGCAATTCTTTTTTGCAGTAATGAAAGGGGTATGTTTGTGGCAAGAAATCAGGAAGCTTTTGACTATAATGATGATGCCATACAAGTACTCGAAGGGCTTGAGGCAGTTAGAAAGCGCCCGGGTATGTACATTGGGAGTACAGATGCGAGAGGGCTACACCATCTAGTATATGAAATTGTCGATAACGCTGTCGATGAAGCATTGGCAGGTTACGGTGAACAAATCATTGTCAAAATACATAAAGACAACTCAATAAGTGTTATTGATAAAGGGCGCGGGATGCCTACTGGAATGCATCGTATGGGCAAACCAACTCCTGAAGTGATATTAACCGTCTTGCATGCTGGAGGTAAATTCGGCCAGGGCGGGTATAAAACAAGCGGAGGACTCCATGGTGTTGGTGCCTCTGTAGTGAATGCTCTTTCTGAATGGCTTGTCGTCACCATTAAAAGAGATGGGATTGTTTATGAACAACGCTTTGAAAACGGCGGCAAACCGGTAACAACTCTTGAAAAAATAGGAAAAACAAATCAAACAGGAACAACCATCCACTTTAAGCCAGATGAATCCATTTTTTCAATAACTACGTATAATTATGAAACATTATGTGAGCGGCTGCGTGAATCGGCATTCCTATTAAAAGGAATGAAAATAGAAATTATCGATGAAAGGCATAGTCTTCAGGAAGTCTTTCATTATGAAAATGGGATTGAAGCTTTTGTTGAATATTTAAATGAAGAAAAGGATGTTTTGCATTCAGTCGTTAGCTTTGAGGGTGAGCAAAATGGAATAGAAGTAGATTTTGCTTTCCAATTTAACGATGGCTACTCGGAAAATGTTCTTTCCTTTGTTAACAATGTTCGGACTAAAGATGGCGGGACACACGAGGCTGGCTCTAAAACAGCGATGACGCGTATATTTAATGAATATGCTAGAAAGGTTAATCTTCTAAAGGAAAAAGATAAAAATTTAGATGGAGCCGATATTCGTGAAGGGTTTACTGCAATTATTTCTGTACGTGTTCCAGAGGATTTGCTCCAGTTTGAGGGACAAACGAAGGGAAAGCTTGGTACAAGTGAAGCACGATCGGCAGTTGATGCGGTAGTATCCGAGCATTTATCTTATTTTCTTGAAGAGAATCCGAACATAAGTTCTCTTTTGATAAAAAAGGCAATTAAAGCTTATCAGGCGAGAGAAGCGGCCCGAAAAGCACGTGAGGATGCAAGGAGCGGCAAAAAAAGAAAACGCTCGGATGCGGTCCTTTCTGGAAAACTAACACCTGCCCAATCAAGAAATCCTCAAAAAAATGAAATCTATTTAGTGGAAGGAGATTCAGCTGGCGGCTCAGCTAAACAAGGCCGTGACCGTCGTTTTCAAGCGGTTCTTCCATTGCGAGGGAAAGTTATTAATACTGAAAAAGCAAAGCTTCAGGACATTTTTAAGAATGAGGAAATTAATACGATCATACATGCTGTTGGTGCTGGAGTTGGAGCGGATTTTAACATTGAAGATGTAAACTACGATAAGGTCATTATTATGACCGATGCGGATACAGACGGTGCTCATATTCAAGTTCTTCTCCTAACCTTTTTCTATCGATATATGAAGCCGCTGCTGGATGCCGGTAAAATTTATATTGCACTACCCCCTTTATATAAAGTCAGCAAAGGTACAGGCAAGAAAGAAATTATTGAGTATGCCTGGGCCGAAGATGATTTGCAGGACGCCATAAAAAAAGTTGGGAAAGGCTATATGCTCCAGCGTTATAAAGGTTTAGGCGAAATGAATGCGGATCAGTTATGGGATACGACTATGAATCCAGAAACACGCACCTTAATCCGGGTTAGAATAGATGATGCAGCCAGAGCGGAACGCCGCATAACAACGTTAATGGGTGATAAGGTTGAACCACGAAGAAAGTGGATTGAAACAAATGTAGCATTTGGTTTAGAAGAGGATGCAAGTATACTAGAAAATGAAAATATATCAGTCTTAGAGGAGGAGATTGAATAATGGCTACACAAGAGAAATTCCGCGATCTCCCTCTAGAAGACGTTATTGGTGATCGTTTTGGCCGCTATAGTAAATACATTATTCAGGAAAGGGCCTTACCTGATGCAAGAGACGGCCTAAAGCCTGTTCAACGAAGAATTTTATATGCCATGCATGTGGAAGGAAATACACATGAAAAAGGCTTTAGAAAATCTGCAAAAACAGTTGGAAATGTAATTGGTAACTACCATCCTCATGGTGATACATCGGTTTATGATGCAATGGTTCGATTGAGTCAAGATTGGAAGCTACGAAACTTGCTTGTCGAAATGCACGGGAATAACGGAAGTATTGATGGGGATCCTCCTGCAGCTATGCGTTATACGGAGGCGAGACTTTCAGCTATTTCTTCAGAATTGCTAAAGGATATTGAAAAAAGAACGGTCGATTTTGTTCCGAACTTCGATGATACTTCGAATGAACCAACCGTTTTGCCAGCTATGTTCCCAAGTCTCTTAGTAAATGGCTCTACTGGTATTTCTGCTGGATATGCGACAGAAATTCCTCCTCATCACTTAAATGAAGTGATAGATGGTGTCATTCATCGATTGGACAACCCAAATTGCTCAATAGATGACCTTATGAAATATATAAAAGGGCCTGATTTCCCAACAGGCGGGATTATTCAAGGTGTTGAGGGAATAAAGAAGGCCTATGAAACTGGAAAAGGAAAAATCATTGTCCGAGGGAAAGCTGAATTTGAAGAAATTCGCGGCGGGAAGAAACAAATTGTCATTACGGAAATACCGTTTGATGTCAATAAAGCAAATCTTGTCAAGAAAATCGATGAGTTTAGGCTAGATCGAAAAATCGAAGGGATTGCCGAGGTTCGAGATGAGACAGACCGAACGGGGTTACGTATAGTTGTAGAATTGAAAAAAGACGCTGATCCTGAAGGTGTCCTTCATTACTTATACAAAAACAGTGATTTACAAGTACCCTATAATTTTAATATGGTCGCCATTTATAACAGACATCCGAAGCTAATGGGACTTAGAGAGTTATTAGATGCATATATCGAGCATCGAAAAGAGGTCGTCACAAGAAGAACAGCATTTGATCTGGAAAAAGCCCAAGCCAGGCAGCATATTGTTGAAGGCTTAATAAAGGCTTTATCTATTCTTGATGAAGTGATTGCCGCCATTAGAGCATCGAAGGATAAAAGAGATGCAAAAGATAATTTAATTGCCAAGTTTGCATTTACTGAGCCTCAGGCAGAAGCAATCGTGTCATTGCAGCTTTACCGTTTAACGAATACGGATATTACAGCACTCCAAGCTGAGGCAGAAGAATTATCAAAAAGAGTTGCCGAGCTAACATCTATTCTAGAGAGCGAGAAAAAGCTGTATTCTGTCATTCAAAAAGAATTAAAAGACGTGAGAAAACGTTTTGCTGATAATCGCCGCACAGTGATAGAGGCTGAAATTGAAGAAATCAAAATCAATTTGGAAGTTCTGATCGCAAGTGAGGATGTTATTGTAACAGTTACAAAGGAAGGCTATGTGAAGAGGACAAGTCCTCGTTCCTTTGCAGCCTCCAATGGACAGGATTTCGGCATGAAGGATTCAGATCGTCTGCTAGCACAGCTAGATATGAATACGACAGATGTTCTGTTATTATTCACAAACAAAGGGAATTACTTATATTGCCCTGTCCATCAGCTCCCTGATATCCGCTGGAAGGATCTTGGGCAGCATGTTGCTAATATCATTCCAATTGACGGTGACGAATCAATTGTAAAGGCTCTTCCTGTGAAGGATTTCGATACAGAAACCTATTTACTTTTTGTCACAAAATATGGAATGGTGAAGAAAACAGAGCTTAAGCTGTACAAGGCACAGCGTTATTCTAAACCTTTGGTCGCCATTAATTTAAAAGATGATGATGAAGTGATTGATGTCCATGAAACAGATAGCTCTAAAGATCTGTTTATCTCTACATACAATGGCTATGCATTATGGTTCCCTGAGGAGGAAATCAGTATCGTTGGTACAAGGGCAGCAGGAGTAAAAGGGATTAATTTAAAAGACGATGACTATGTAACGGGCGGACAGATAGTTGAGAATTCACTTGAACAGTCAGTTGTCATTGTTACCCAGCGTGGTGCTATTAAGAAGATGAAATTTGCTGAGTTTGAACGAACTTCACGTGCAAAACGAGGTTTTGTCATGTTAAGGGAGTTAAAAGCAAACCCACATCGAATTATTGGCTCACTCGTTATAAAGGAAAATGATTCAATCATTATTGAAAGTGAAAAAGGTGTTATTGAATCCGTGGCGGCCTCAAGTATTCGCTTTAATGATCGCTACTCAAATGGCTCCTTCATTATGGATGAAGGGGAAAGCGGACAAGTAATGGATGTTTGGAAACAAGAGGCTTCACAAGGAACTAATAGGACTGAGAAATAAGCAAAAATCCCTGCTTAATTGTATAGCGGGGATTTTTTAGTAAATTTCTTTAAAGCATTAAATCGCACTCACCTTTACGGAATTTGTATCATTTAGATCTGAATCATTCAACAAGACCATTGGAAAATTCGTCACACACAAATCACCATTTTCCTCACCAAATCCGTAATTCTGTTTATTTGATAGAGAGGAGTAAATATGCTGATTGGGTCCTAAGCTTGATGACGCTCCACGGTCCATTGCATTTACTTTAAAAACAAACAAGTTCACGAATACAGGTCCAAAAATCCCCATTTTACCGCCTCCTGTTTTTACGGTATCAAATTTTTTTCAAATGATGATGGGCTATCGATAAGATCGCGATCATCCACACTGCTTTGTGTTCCTAAAAAGCAGCTATCATCCCCAAAGTTTTGTCCGTAACCCATCGTTTTCTTATCGGCATTATTCCAGTCGGCCAGCAAATTTTGTCCAATATTTACTGCAGAGCAGTTTTCAAAGGAATTAATTTTCAATAGAAAAATGTTAATGTTAATAGATGCACCTGCCAATGGAGTTCACCTCCTTATCGAACTATATTCAGAATGAGTAATTTTATGATTTTTAGAAAGGAGGAAACGAGCATGGATTTTGAAAAATTAAAGCAGTCGCTGGAAATAGCCCCGGAAATATCAATCAGGTGATTTTTGGAACGGGATGCTTGATCAATCCTCCTTTAAACAATTTATGAAAGAAAATATGGATATGGGGCCAACCACCGGAATTAGTCCGAATGAAGCGGCAAACTCATTAGGGCGGCGTCCGTCTAATGCGAAATTTCCTTCTGTTGATATTTATATGACTGATCTTGAAGTGATTGTTCTAGCCGATTTAGCTGGATTTAAAAAAGAAGATCTCCAAGTATCTGTTTCTGGAAATAAACTGTTATTAAAAGGTACATCTTCCTTAATCGTTAGTGGCCAAGCCATTATTCAAGAAAGAAATCAAAGGCCATTTGAGCGAATTATTGACTTGCCAGAACCGACAGATTCCAATCAGATTAAAGCAAAATTCCAAAACGGGCTGCTAATTCTTACCTATAAAAGGCTATACATACAAGAAGAAAGAGTACCGATCGAATAAGCTATCCTTTTTTCTCTGATTGTGTATCAATGAAGTCGGAAACCTCGATGCTCCACTGTGGATTTTGAAAAAAACCTCGGTCTCCATTATGTTCACAAAACCTTCCACACGATGATTTTTTACATGATTACCAACTTGCATCGTGGAGCTTACCTAGATTCTTGCATACCGATCAACACTATTAATTTTTATACCTTGAATGTTGATGTTTGTTCGGTTCATCAAATTACTTCCCTTCTTTGAAAATAAATATCAATAAAAATGTGAGGATAATCATATGCCTATAAAAGGATTATTCAACAAAAATCAAAATAATGAAAACATTAATAAGAAAATAGCTGAACTCGAAAAATGTATTTAAAGCTTAATGCCCTTGAGCTTCGTGTGAACAGGCTGGCAAAGCTAGAAGAAAAAATATATTCGCTTCTTAAGTGGAAGGATGAAGTTTCAAAAGATCAGCAGTCGAATCGTTTTTCAAGACAAAATTATTCAGATTTATCGAAGGAATTACAATCAGTTGAAGCTTCGTTAATTAAGAAAATAGATCCCTTTTTCGAAAAGGTTCGTTATTTGTCAACTTATATATATGAACTCGAGCAAAAAATACTCACGGTATCTGTTGTTGAATCCTCAGATGCAATTGCTTTAGACGAGCAGCAAAAACTTGCTTCTCTTATATCGTATATCCATGATTTAGAGCACAAAATCTCCTTGCAAAATGAAAGAGAAATGGCAATGCTTACAAGAATAGATGCTCTTGAAGAAAAGTTTGCAGGTTTTCAGAGTAATAAGAAGAATGATGAACAAGCGGTTGTAATTAAAGAAATTCGCATCGATAAATTTTATTTAGATAAATATGAGCAAAATAATAATTTTGCCCAGCTAGGGATTAAAGATTTAAGTGGAGCGCTGAATATTGGGGCAACCTATGGACGAGACGTGATGCCGAAAGAGGTATCTGAACAGCTGAAAGAAGATTTATAAGACTTAACAAAAATAAAAGAGGATAAGGAAAGTCCCAAAAGTGAACAATCTGTAGGGGAATCATCTGAGGAAACAGAATCTACATCTGATGAACCGATTTCTTTTACAGAAATTTCAATTGAGGAAGAGGATTAAAATTTGATTAAGTACTGTCTGGATGAAAAAATGTGTTTACTTCTGAGGCTTGATCAATTAAATACGGATAGCAATGCACACGAGATTTCTCCTATGGAGTATCGTGTGCATTTTTGTTGTTGATTGATTTTTAATTTGATTTTTTAAACACAGATATCCTTCCTCAAGGGAAAGAGGGACCAAGATTCAGAAAAATATCGGCGAAAATGTCTTTAATCAAAGCTATGAAGGATAAAATTCAGCAAGACATCCGGAAAATGTTCAGAACAGAACGATGATTGTGAGGAAAATTACCAAAAAATTTTACATGAATTTCCTAATAATGGGCAAAATTATTATGATAGAAGTATAGGGGGGAAGATACATGAAAAAGGAATTAGTGTTTGCCCTGGCTGCATTCTTTTTTTTATCGTTGTCAGTAATGACAGGTACATATGCTGGTGAAAATAAGATGAAAATGATTACCGTATCCAAGGAGAAGGCAGAACTAACGGGTGATGGTAAAAAGGATACCATTATCATTAAGGGACTGCCATACGATGAGGACACCGAGTTTTTAAAAGAAATATATTTGAAAATCACTACATCAAATGGAAAAACATTGACTGCAGAATTTGATGGCGGTTTTAACCCAAGAGCTACGTATGTTGACTTAAATCATGACGGTCTAAAAGATATATTCGTAACCATTGATACTGTAGGCAGCGGCGGGATAACAAATCACTATTTATTTACGGCAAAAAATTCTGCATTAACAGATTTAACGGTGCCAGAACCGCTCGTCGTTAACAGTCAATTTTTAGATGGATATAAAGCATCCTTAGCGATTCAAGAAACTGGTGAATCCTATACATTTGATTTAAGCAATCGGGCTGAAGATTATGAAAAAACTGGTCTTTATCAAAATGGGAAACTAAGTGAGCCAACAGAGCTAATGATAGATTCGTTTTCTACATTGAAACCGGTGAAGGTTGACAGTATTCAATATGGATTAAAGGGAATTCAGGCTGTCAGCGGCGCCTATCATGCAGACAGAATCGCTATAATTGAGTCCTTATGGCTTTATAAGGATGGAAAATGGTTCTTAAAGAATACAAGAGTCATGGAGACCAATCTTCAAAAGAAGAAAAAGTGAAAATTAGGCAGTTGCCACGTTTTCTGGAAATGGACATGAAATAAGATAAGTGGATTTCCTATTTGTTGTAAAGGAGGGCGCTTATCTTAAATTGGATGTATCTCAGCTTAGTGTTACGTATTTGCCGCCTGCAACGGAAATTAGACCTGTAGATGGCAGAAAGTATACACTGATGCAATCTCTATCTACAGGTGAATGGTTTTTAAATATTGGCTACAGCTACCATGCTAATCATGAAAACATAAAATTTCGTCTCTGGAACTCTTCGCCAATATTTGAATGTAGCCATGCAGCCGATTGAAACATAAGTTTATTTTATTACTCTTTATCTTCTATACAGGGAACTTTCCTGTATTTTTTTCTGTTTATTGGTGCAATAAGCATAAAATTCTTTAATAATCACACGATAAAAGGGAAAGGAGTGACTTAACTATGAAAAATAAAGATGAAGAATCATTAAAAATGAGTTATGAATCTGATGGAAAAATGAAGAAAAAATAAAAATCGGCAAGGTAAAAGAAATGAAAATGCTGACTTTTTTAATAGCACACAAAATAGTGAATGAATTAGGTCAAGCAGACACTCTAAATCAGTGTGTCTGTTTTTTTTGATAAAAACATAAGAGGACAAATAACATTATTATGTAAACTAATTTCAGTAAAATGAAGTCAGCAAAGTACCTGAAATAAATTTAATTAATGACTGGAACAATTACCAAGAACCAAAACAAAAGCACACACAGGAGTGGCTATTTTAAGATATATCATAGATTCTGATCAATTATCGGTATAATCATATCTAGGGCAAAACCTCCTTCAGTAATAATCTCATTTAAATTATAGTTCTCATTAATATTTTATTTTCAAAGCTATAAAAATTTTTTCACAGAAATAGCAATATGCCTCTGAAACTCCTTCGATAACTGTATCCTTTGAACAATGTGGACATTCCCATCCCATATACCATTTGTTTTTTTAGGTGTTTCTGTTTTCAATTGATTTTTACATTGCTTTCACCTACTGCTCATGCTGATGAAGATAATCCCTTATTAATTGTAATTTTTCATTGTCCTCATCCAAGTAATAATTGAAATTTTGAAATGTAATGTGACGGGGACAATTGTCAGTTTTTGTTGCGACATGTGAAAAAGCATCCCCTTAATTGGATTCGTTCATCCTACGAGAAAGCGCTGCACGTTTAAATACGTTGTTTGATTGAGGGCTTACAGTGGAAATTTCATAATGACCATTTATTATCAAGGCTTTGTTGCCCGACATACAGAAAATAATAAATTCTGTAAAGGAGGGCCTGTCTATATTTATTCACAAAAGGTAGAAGAATTAATAAAAAGGCAGGGAATTACAATTGATATTGGAAAAGAGCCACCTCGGAGTCCTAAGTTGAAAATTGACTAAATTATCAAGTTATCTATATTTGTTGTTACGCTAACAGGGGCGTGTGCGGCTGAGCCTAGGTCGTATTGTTCAAATAAGAAAAAAATTTTTTAAGGGATATTTAGCTATTAAATAGAATTCAAAAATCTTAAAATATCTTGATAAAAGGGCTTTTACTATGAGGTTAAGGTGAAGGCAAAAGGTGTCATACAATAAAGT
>NZ_JBALPC010000191.1:0-6780 GCF_036965225.1 Bacillus sp. JJ1474
GCATAAGCTGATGAATTCTTATTTTGTATATTCTCTCATCATGTCAATTGTCATTGCACTTAAATGCTTATGTGTAATAATCCCTTTTTCATTAATAAAGAAAGTCGTTGGAATGGTTAAAATTTTATATGCAGTATTTACCTCATCTTTATCATCGAGAAGAATAGGAAAATGAATATCCATCTGCTTGGCAAACCCAGCAACATCATACTCAGGATCAATATTAACAGCCAGTATAATTATTTTATCACCGACTTCTTCGTGAAACTTTTGCATTGCAGGCATTTCCGCTTTACATGGAGGACACCATGTTGCCCAAAAATTTAAGATCACCTTTTTCCCTCTATAATCGGAAAGCCTTACTGTTTCGCCATCTAAGTTTTTTAATTCAAAATCAGGTGCTTTTAATCCAACCTTTAGCCCTGGAAGGTTCTCCGTTTCCGGTTCTTCCTTATCCATCGCGTGAACAATTGCTGCTGCCATCAAGCCAAAAATAATACTTGCTGCTACGATCTTTTTAATCATTTGCTGTTCAACACCCTTATTATCTATTTAATCGTATTGTAACCTAGACAAGCAGAAAAAATAAGGTTCTGAACAGCCAAAAAGCAACGAAAAATGTGACAATTCCATAAACAATATGCGTAAACCAGTTCTTAAGGGGCCAGCTTCCTTTTCGATATTTTGTATAAAAATAAATAACTGCAATTAATAGGCCGAGCAGTTTGCCCTTTGTTCCGCCAGTTGAATAAAGAATGGATAATGGCTCTTCTATAATAACCGTTGGCTGAAAAATAACGGAACTAAATTTATAAACGATAAATCCAATCAGAACAGCGTTTAAAAATGAACTTAAAAAGAGTTCCTGAAATGAACGATCCTCTTTTGACATGAATTTCATAAATAAATAAGCAGTCATACCGGCAAGAAAAAAAATAATCCATTCATATTTCAGCATAAAGGGGCCTAACATAATTGCACCCATCTCTTTCCTCCCAATCAAAGTTTCTTACAATAAACATACAAGAGTCCTTTATGTTTGTAAAAATAAGTGCTCGAACGAAAAAAGCGCGTAAGGTTTCAACAAATGAAACCCCACACGCTTTTTGCATAAAAATTAATTAGCTAATTTTTCACGTAGAACCATTTGTAAAATCCCGCCATGACGGTAGTAATCGATTTCTACTTCTGAATCGAAACGAACAAGAACTTCAAATTCTTTCTTGTTGCCTTCTTCATCAGTTGCAGTTACCTTTACTAGATCACGTGGTCTTACATTTTCATCGATTTGAACATCGATTGTTTCTTTTCCTGTTAAACCAAGAGCTTCTGCACTATCACCATCTTTGAATTGAAGTGGAAGAACCCCCATCAATACAAGGTTAGAACGGTGAATACGCTCGTAGCTTTCAGCAATAACTGTCTTAATTCCAAGTAAATTTGTACCCTTTGCAGCCCAGTCACGTGAAGAGCCCATTCCATAATCTTTACCTGCTAGAACAACAAGACCAGTATCTTCTTCTTTGTACTTCATGCAAGCATCGTAAATGGACATCACTTTACCAGTTGGCCAGTGAGTAGTGAAACCGCCTTCTGTTCCTGGAGCAATTTGGTTACGGATACGAATATTAGCAAATGTTCCACGCATCATTACTTCATGGTTACCACGGCGAGAACCATAAGAGTTAAAGTCACGTACCTCTACTCCGTTTTCTAATAAATATTTACCAGCAGGTGTATTCTTGCCAATTGCACCAGCAGGAGAAATATGGTCAGTCGTAACAGAATCGCCAAACTTACCAACTACGCGAAGACTATTTAATGGCTTCACTTCATCCGGATCTGCCTTTAACCCTTCAAAGAAAGGAGGATTTTGGATATATGTTGATGTTTCATCGAAAGAATAAAGCGGCTCACTGCTTGTTTGGATTTTATTCCAAAGAGCATTGTCACCAAATACATTCTCATATTCTTTACGGAATAATTCTGGTGTTACCGTTTGCTTAACAACTTCATTTACCTCAGCAGTAGTTGGCCAAATATCTTTAAAGAACACGTCATTTCCATCTTTATCTTTTCCAATAGCATCCTTCTGAAGGTCAATATCCACTGTGCCAGCTAACGCATAAGCAACAACTAACGGTGGTGAAGCCAAGTAGTTAGCTTTTACTAATGGATGAATACGACCTTCAAAGTTACGGTTACCAGAAAGAACTGATGTTACTAAAAGATCGCTTTCAGCGATAGCCTTTTCGATTTCTTCTTTAAGTGGTCCAGAGTTACCGATACAAGTAGTACAGCCATAACCAACAATGTTAAAACCTAATTGATCTAGATAAGGCTGAAGACCTGAATCACGAAGGTAACCAGTTACAACTTTAGAACCTGGTGCTAAAGAAGTCTTAACAAACTTTGGAACTTCCATGCCAAGTTCAACGGCTTTTTTCGCAACTAAACCAGCACCAACTAATACATATGGGTTAGAAGTATTTGTACAGCTCGTAATGGCAGCAATTGCAACAGCACCTGTTTTCATTTCTGTTGTATCGCCATTATTGAATTTAACTGTTACTTCCTTATCAATTTCCTTTCCATCTAAACCAAAGCCTTGGTTGCCTTGTGGAGCAGTTAATGCTTTGTTAAATTCCTGTTTCATCGCTGAAAGTGGAATTAAGTCCTGTGGACGCTTTGGACCAGAAAGGTTTGCTTCGATATCAGAAAGATTAATCTCTACAACATTTGTATAAACTGGCTCTAATGAAGGATCGAAGAATAATCCATTTTCTTTAGAGTATGTTTCTACTAATTTAATTTGTTCCTCAGAACGGCCAGTTAAGCGCATGTATTCAAGTGATTCCGCGTCAACTGGGAAGAATCCGCAAGTTGCACCATATTCAGGTGCCATGTTAGCAATTGTTGCGCGGTCAGCAAGCGGCAGTTCAGTGACGCCAGGACCAAAAAATTCAACAAATTTTCCGACAACACCATGTGCACGAAGAACTTGTGTTACTTTTAATGCTAAGTCAGTAGCCGTTGCGCCGTCTGGAAGTTCTCCAATTAGCTTCACACCTACAACTTCAGGTACAGGGAAATATGAAGGCTGTCCAAGCATTCCAGCTTCCGCTTCAATTCCTCCAACACCCCAGCCAAGAACACCAATACCGTTGATCATAGTTGTATGGGAATCAGTACCTACTAATGTGTCTGGGAATGCTTCGAATTCTCCATCTTCATTTTCAATTGCATGAACAACACTTGCAAGATACTCAAGGTTTACTTGGTGAACGATACCTGTAGCAGGCGGTACAGCACGGTAGTTATCGAACGCTTTTTGTGCCCAGCTTAGGAATTGATAACGCTCCGCATTTCTTTCAAATTCAAGCTTCATATTAGCATCTAATGCTTCAGGAGAACCGAATTGGTCAACTTGAACAGAGTGGTCAATAACAAGGTCAACTGGCTTAAGAGGGTTGATTTTATCTGGGTCTCCCCCCATGTCTGCCATAGCCTTGCGAAGAGATGCTAAATCTACAACCGCAGGAACTCCAGTAAAGTCTTGCAGGATTACACGTGAAGGTTTGAATGGTACGTCAACCTCTTTAACTTCATCCGTGCCCCATTTTGCTAAGTTTTCTACATGTTCTTGCGTAATAACACGACCGTCAAATTGACGAAGAACAGATTCTAATAATACTTTAATAGAGTACGGCAGATTTGCTACATTGCCGATACCAGCTTTTTCTAAAGCACCTAAATGATAATAATGATAACGCTTCCCGTCTAATTCAAATGACTTACGGGCATTAAATACATCATTTTTCACCATGGGTTTATCCCCCTTTTACATATTTAATCAAATATAAAGATTTAGAAATTTGTCGAATAGATGGGATTTTTGACCATCTACTCTTCTCAACAATAATCTTAATACAATGTGTGACATAAGTAAATAACAAGAAAGTTATTGTTTTTGATAAGTTTTTCTTATATCAAAAACGATAATACATCTATTTCCATGAAATAACATATATTATAGTGATTTTTTCTTTGTCATTAACATTTGTACAAATAAGTATATTATGTTACCAAAATATATTCACTTAAAAAATAATAAAAAAAGGAATATAGAATCGACATAATTTGAAGAAATTTGCAAAAAATAACTGTTGGAGGTGAATGTAGTGGCAAAAAGGAAATCTAATCATATTGTTCCAGGGATGAATGCGGCAAAAGGGCAAGGAATGGGTGCAGGGTATAATGAAGAATTTTCAAATGAGCCTTTATCAGAGATGCAGAAGCAAAATAATAAAAAGCGAAAGAAAAATAAATAAAGGAAGTTTTAAATACAGCGGAGGATCTATCTGGATTAATCGGCGAAAAACGAAAAAGGAAGCGAATCTCTTATCGCTTCCTTTATCAGCTATTTAATTGACATCCTATATTAATGGTATTGATTTACTTCATTAACGATTGTGCTTAAGTCCTGCTGGAATTTTTCTAACTGCATTCTCTGCGTTTCAGATGCAACCTCGAGTGCATTTTCAATTTGTTCGTAAGCTTCGTTTACTTCTTGTTTTAGATGCTTAAGCTGATGACCGTAATTGGCAGAATCCCTAACAATTTCATAATAGAGCTCCTGAGCATCCTCCATTCCCTGCTGTGCAGCCTGAAATGCTTGCTGTTTATTCTTATTATATGGCATCCCCTGTTTCACTCCTTTATTTAAATAAATTATCAAATTCGCCTTGGCGTATTTGCGCCCAGATTTTTATCGAGCAACACTCGATAAATTCCTTTAAAAAATCTGAGGCATCCGCCGGAGGCAACTTAATTCAGCCAGGCTTGAATCCTCACTGAATTAGATACCCATTTGGATTCAGCTTCATCCATAAAGGTGAAAACTTATGCTGAATAAAGTTAAATTGTGCAGTCATCAAAAAAAATATTCTGTATAATTTTTCGGCTTCCTTCCATGCTATTTGTTAGGAGGGATGATTAAATGAATAAGAACGATAGTAAGGATATGCGAAAAAATGCACCTAAAGGAGATAATTCCGGACAGCCCGAACCGTTAAGCGGATCAAAAAAGGTGAAAAACAGAAATCATACGAGACAAAAAAACAATTCCAGCCATGATATGTAAAAAAAAAAGCGTTCCCCAAGTTTTTTTGGAGAACGCTTTTTGTAAAGGCTTATAGGGCCTGAAGTGCTTCTAATATATAAGCTTCTTCATCCGCTGAAACGGTTCTTAAATCAATTAATACTTCTTCTTTCTGAATACGCACAACTATGGCAGGAGAGAATTCTGTTCTTAATTTTTTAGCAAGCTGCTCTGCTTCCCATTTTTTATGCTTAATGACAGAAACAAATGAAGGAAGACTAACCTCTGGCATCGTCCCTCCCCCTATTTGTGCAAAACTTTCCATAATAGAAAGGGTATATTGATCAGAAGAGCTTAACAATTTTTTAATAAAGGCCTCTGTCCTTACCTTAAGATCATCTTGTGATACTAAAATATCTCTAATAACAGGGATATTTTTTAACCCCTTATCCCCTTTAACATAATCCAGCAATGTCCCCTCGAGAGCTGCAAGAGTCATTTTATCCACCCTCAAAACACGAGAAAGCTGGTGTTTTTTTATTAGGCTAATTAACTCTTTCTTACCGGCAATAATTCCAGCTTGCGGACCTCCTAATAGCTTATCTCCGCTAAAGGAAACTATATCTGCCCCCTGCTTAATTACATCTTTCACAACAGGTTCCTCACCGATACCATGTTTTTGAAAATCGTAGAGAGCCCCGCTTCCCAAATCCTCATAGAAAATGATGTTTTTTTCCCTGGAGAGCTTTGCTAATTCTTCTGTTCCAACTGCTTTTGTAAACCCGATTACTTTAAAATTACTAGTATGTACTTTTAATATCATCGCTGTTTGTTCAGTAATCGCATTTTCATAGTCAGCAAGATGTGTTTTATTGGTTGTTCCAACTTCAACAAGCTCAGCCCCGCTTTCTCCCATAATGGAGGAGATTCTGAAGGATCCGCCTATTTCAACGAGCTGACCGCGTGATACGACTACTTCCTTATTTTTTGCTAAAGCCTTCAATATCAAATAAACAGCAGCGGCATTATTATTTACAACCATCGCCGCTTCTGCACCGGTTAGCTCCTTAAGCAGCGCTTCTACATGACTATGTCTGGAGCCGCGCTTTCCTTCCTCCAATTGATACTCTAAATTGGAATAATGAAGGGCTATTTCAAGCATGTGCTGGGCGGCGTGATCACTTAATCGTGCTCTGCCAAGATTTGTGTGAAGGATTGTCCCTGTCGCATTAATCACACGCTTTAATGTGTAATTTAGTTGTTTATGCAGGGCAGCCTCTAGCCTATTAAAAATCTCATCGATGAAATCCTTGCTTCCAGGTACTACGCCAAACCATTTATTTAAAGTCAATTCTTCTCGAACTTCAGAAAGTACAATTTTAAGCTGATTCGTCATATGTATAAAATCAATCCCGTGAGTTTCTGCCAACAGATTAAAACGATTGTCTTTTTGCAGCTCATGCACAGGGGGAATATTTCTTAGCAACTGTTTCACAGCTTTCACTCCAATCTTCATTAAACTATTATATCATTATTTACTAGCAAAATTCTCCATCCTATTAGCAATGAAAATAGAGTTAGTTTACATAATAATATTATTAGTTTGAAATTAGAAGTAAAAAACCTTCCTCATTTAGAAGAAGGTTTATTCTACAAATTTGTTCTGTATTTTTTCTATA
>NZ_JBALPC010000192.1:0-264 GCF_036965225.1 Bacillus sp. JJ1474
TATATAAGCTGTCCGGGGTTTAATTTTTAGAGGTTGTTCATCCTAATGACTGCTGATTGGTTCTTCTCGCCTCCCTTTCCTTTTCAATCCTTTCGATATAAACTCTGCCTTCAAGTTCGATGCTTTCATTTTCTACTCTTCGTTCTTCTCTTCCTGCCTTAATCGCCATATAGGCACTAAGGAGAATCCCAATAGCGATAAAAAAAACCCAAAATGGTATGATCATGACAATCATCTCCCTCCTATTTGTCTAGCTTCAGCGCC
>NZ_JBALPC010000192.1:372-17435 GCF_036965225.1 Bacillus sp. JJ1474
GGTAGAGCTCACCTTTCCGAGAGGCTTTCTTGTGCTTGTCGGGGGTGGACACAAAGGATAGCTTCTGCGAATAATCATCGCAGGAACAATTGTCCTTTGATTGTTCCGAAGGCGCTTACGCTTTTCTATTTGAATGGTTGTCCACTCTTTTATAAAATATTTATGTTTTTCAAATAGAAATATGAATAAACAGCAAAAAATCGTCCTGCCAAATATGGAGGACGATTTTATTATTATTTATGGAAAGCAGGTTTATAAAATGATCTATTATCAAGTGCGAAGACTCTTTCAGTAAATTCACCTGGTTTTACCCGTTCAAGCGCACGGTCAAGCATATTCATTTTAGCGTCTAGATTATCAATATAATGAAGAATTTCCGCCTCTTTTATGAGCGGAGGCTTAGGGCTTCCCCATTCTGCCTTTCCGTGATGGGAAAGGACTAAATGCTGCAGAATAAGAACTTCTTCTCCTGTAATGGATAGCTCTTCTGCTGCTTTGCCAATTTCGTTAACCATGATCGTTATGTGGCCAAGTAAATTTCCTTCTATCGTATAAACGGTTGAAATTGGGCCAGATAGCTCAATTACCTTTCCTAAGTCATGGAGAATAATTCCCGAGTATAATAGATCTTTATCCAGACTTGGATAAAGGCCCGCTATCGCCTTTGCTAAATCAAGCATAGAAACTACATGATAAGCTAATCCTGAAACAAATTCATGATGATTTTTCGTTGCTGCCGGATATTCCAAAAATGCCTGCTGATGCTTTTTTAATAAATGACGCGTAATTCTCTGGAGATTTGGATTTTGCATTTCAAAAATGTATTGAGTGATTTTACTAATCATTTCATCGGCACTTAAAGGGGCTGTTTCAAGAAAATCAGCCAGTTTAACAGAATCACTTGAGGAGGCTGGGCGTATTTGTCTAATTCTGAGCTGATTACGCCCCCGATAGTTTAATATATCACCCGAAACTTTAACAATGGTCTCCGGCATATAGATCTTTTCATCACCGTCAGACACATCCCAAAGCTTCGCCTCTATTTCTCCACTCTGATCTTGAAAAATAAGGGTTAAAAAAGGCTTTCCATTACTTGCAATTCCTTTTGTTGCATTTTTTATCAATAAAAAAAGTTCGATCTGTTCACCAACTTCATAATAGACAATTCCTTTTGACATAAGTGGTCCAACGCTCCTTTCTATTAAAATAGTATATCATAGACAGATAAGAGTCTAACAGAAATCGATGGATAACCTATTGATTCCCTTTCAGTTTATTGGCATTCCCATCTCTTTACCAACTTCAACGATCTGCTCATCTAAGAAATAGGTTAATAAATGCTGATGGCAAGTAAAAAACAGAACCTGGCGCCCGTTTAATTGCTTAAGCAATTGAATAACTTTCTTTGTTCGATGTTGGTCAAAATTAACAAAGCTGTCATCAATAATGATAGGAAAAGAGAACTTTCCATAAATGGTAACTGCTAAAGCAAGCCTTAATGACACATAAACCAGTTCGGCCGTTGCTTGGCTTAGCTCATTGGCTTCAAATAATTGCTGATCCTTCCTTTGTATAAGGAATCCGCTTCCCTCTTGTTTTGGAAAGATTTTTATGTATCTGCCATCTGTTAAATACTTCAGATTTTCCTCTGCTTTTTCAAGCATTTTCGGAAGTCTCTCATTTTTAAATCGTTCAATCGTATGATTTAACATATCCTTTGCCAGAGCAAATTTGGCCCATTCACGTGCCCCTATGTCTAATTCTGACTGCTTATGCTTATATAAATGTAATAAATCAGCATAAGTGCCTCCTTCTTCTAACAATTGAATTTCATATTTTACCTTTGCGATGTCGCTTTGCAATATAGGAATATTTTCTTCATGTATTTTATGCTTTGTTGTATTGCTGTAAATTCGTTCATCTAAATCAGCAATTTCCCGAAAAGATTCCATTTCCTGTTCATTTAACGTGGCAATCTTTAACTGCCTCTGTAAATGAAGCAATTGTTCCTCGAGCGTCCGTTTCCTCTCATCAAGTTTTCCAGTTTCCCGGAAAGACTTTTCAGTTGTTACAAATGCTTGTTGAAATAGCTCTTCTTTTTTCCGTTTGAAATGATTCCATTCTAGCTGATATTTCTGTCTTTCTTCCTTTAGTTCATTAAACTTTTCCTTTCTTCCTTCATAAGCCATATTCTTTTCGATTTCTTCCTTTAATCGTTTTCTTAACGTATATGCCATTTCTTGAATGCTCGAATAAGTCAATCCTAAAAACTCATTACATTGATGCTCGATAGCTTCAACGATTTCATTAATTTTTGCTGTAATTAATTGATGCCTATCAATAGCCATTTTCTTTTCACGATAAAGCTTTTTTAGCTGTTCGATTAGCTCAAAGGCATCAGATAAATGGGCAAGGGCAATTTCTCTAGGCAAAAACAAGCCTTTTCCAAGTTCGATCATTTCCATTTCAGCCTTAACCATTTCATTTTCCCAAGTTTCATAGTCCAATAATACCCTTTCATATTGAGCATTTCTTTCTGTCCATTGAACTTTGAACTGAGTCAGCTGTCCTAATTGATTCCTGTCTTTAACAATGTCATGATCCGCATTTGCCGATTTCTTATTAAACAGATAAATTGAAAAAACAAGTCCAATGACACCAAGCAAAATGATTGGTAATGTTGATTCGAATATCCCCCAAGCAATCAAGACGGAAAAAAGTATCGAAAATATTGTGAATTGAGTCCTTTCCTGAACTCTTTTTCTCCGAATGTTTTCTTCCAAAGCTTTTCTTTCTGTTTCAGACTGAAGCTTTTTTTCATACTCCTTTATTTTATCTTCGATTTCCTCAAGCATCTGCTTTTCATTATTAAATCTTTCATCAAGGTCAATTTTTTTCAAATCGAGCCGCCGATATTTTTCCTGAGCGTTTTTGACTTTTTCTTTCATGAAGACACTTGTATTTATGGAGATTAAATCTTCCTCTTCAATGTTTAAATGAAGCTTTTCTCTTAAACTTAATTCTTCGTCCTTTAGCTGTGCACACCTTTCTTGCAGTTCCTTTTCTTCCTGTTCAAGCCTTTCATATAAAGATAGGCTTTCGACAGCCCTCATGATTTCATGCTCCTGACCTAGCAGATTGATATCAGGTGTGTTACTTCTAATCTCCTCTGCTAAAACAGACAGCCGATCGGTAAGGCTAGAAATATACCCTTCCAATGGCTTCATCAGTTCTTCAATTCTTTCTAATTTTAAATGACCATCAATTGGAAATTGAATATCCTCATACTCCTTTAATTCCTCTAAAATGGCCATTTCCTCTAGCTTGAGCGGCTGAATTTGCATCCAGGCTTCTAATTTTAGTTTCATCGAATGGAGCAGGGCTTGTTCTGCTTGTGTATCTGTCAGTTCTTTTTCTAAACGTTCTTTTTCACTTTTGAGTTTCCAATAATGCTCATTTTGCTGCTCAGCCTTTTTTAATTCACTGCGCAGATGCTTTAGCTCTCTAAGCTTTTCATTTAAGTATGGTTTTTTGCCATTTGGTTTAAAGCGGCTATCCATTTCCTTTTGCAATGAATTTTCAGCACGAACAAGCTGATCTGTTCCTAAAGCTCCAGCCGAAAATAGGAATTTCCCTAGATCTTCTCCTTTTATTTGATGTACATTTTGAATACCATGTATACTAAATGAAAAAATCGATTGAAATAAGGTTTTATTAACACGATGTAGAAGGTCTCTAAGAAGCTCTTCTCCTCCCCTAGTTCCATCCTCAAGCATCACATTTACATCTCCCGAGGCTTTCCCTTTAACCCTTTCTATGATCACGATCCCTTTTTCGTCTATATCTACAGTCATCCTGCCGCCGTATTTTGTGCCCTCTTTTGGTTCATATCTCAGCTCTGATTGAAGCTTCGTTGGGAATCCAAATAAAATACTATGAATAAATGACATAATCGTTGACTTCCCCGCCTCATTTTCTCCAAATAGAACTTGAAACTCATGCATATTAGTCATTTTCAAATCTGTAAATTTCCCAAAACCATAAATATGGATATCCTTAATTTTCATCCAATCACCTCCTATTGCTTATATAACATATTAACTAATAGTCTCTCTGCCTCTTTGGCAATCTCACTTTTCTCCTCATCTGATATACTGTGCAGAAGCCTTCTTGCATCTGGATGACTAAATAAAGTTGAAATGCTGCTGTCTAAGATGTCATATTGGTCTGCTGTCATAAAAAGCTCCGCGTAAAATTCCGATTCATTTGCCAATTGCTCTCGATTCCAATCGGCTTTTTCATTTATTGTTAAGCTAGAAACCCAAACAAACGCCTCTTCTTCCCATTCATCTTCCTGCAAAGCATCTAATAAATCCCCATTCGTTATGCTACTCATATCCTGTTTTGGCAGATTAACATCATTTAAGTCCAACGATACAATGGTTCCTTTATTTTCTACCCTAATCTCCTGCATTAGACTTTTGCAAATGTCATATATCTCTTGAAATGATGAAGCCTTGGAGACATCTACTTTCACTTCCTCCCAAAGAACTGCTGAAGTTTCAATAAACTGCAGCTCCGCCTCTTCCTCTGTTAATTGAACTAAGTAACAGCCCTTACTCCCTGTCTCCTTTCGATTCCTTCCTTGAACATTTCCTGAGTAAATAACTGGAGGAAATGTATGCAAGGTTTGGCGTTTATGTATGTGGCCAAGAGCCCAATAGTCAAATTCCTTATCAAGTAAATCCTTGATCGAAAAAGGGGCATATTTATCGTGTTCGTTATTCCCTTCCAAATGACCATGGAGAATCCCAATATGAAAATCCGCTCCCTGTTTCTTTTTATAATGATTGATCATTTTATCGTACACATGCCTTCTAGGATAGCTGAATCCATAAAGATGGACAGACACATTTTCATTCTTAACAAACCTGACTCCCTCTATCTCATGAGAGAAAATGTGGACATTATTTGGCATGGCTAGATGTGTCCAATTTCCTTCCATATGGTCGTGATTTCCATGAACAACATACACTGGAATATTTTTTTCATTCAGGCGCTCCATTTCTTTACAAAATCTAATCTGGGCACGAATACTGCGATTCTCCCCATCAAATAAATCACCTGCAATAATGACAAAATCCACTTGATGGATTAAGGCATTGTCTATAACTGTCTTTAATGCCTCAAAAGTGCTGTCTTGAAGTTTACTAAATATTTTCTGGGGCAAGTTCATTAACCCAATCATTGGACTATCCAAATGCAAATCTGCAGCATGGATAAATGTCAGCTTTTTCATTTGATAACCTCTCGATCTTTTTCCCCTAATTTTACCCTATTCTAAATACGAATGCACGTTCTTACAATCTAAACATTTTAGATAAGATCAAAGACTATTCTTTCTTAAAATTTCTCCGCTATTAACAAGATTTGCATACATAGTCTCCTATCCTCTGTAGGCATCTTGCTTATATGGATAAACATACTTTTTGACTAAAATGGATGTTTGTCCATACCCCGCTTCATTAGGATGAATATAAATATGGTATATAGGACACGCAGGGTAGATGTCCTTTCGAGTATAAGGAGAGAAATAACATGACTTTCGAAATTGGTATGACTATATTTGTCTTTATTGTCACAATGTTAGTCATTTTTTGGAGACCAAAAGGGTTAAATGAGGCGTGGCCAGCTTCTGTTGGAGCCCTGATTATTTTACTTACCGGGATTGTATCAAAAGCAAACATTCTCGATATTATAGATAAAATTGGCGGTGCCTCAATTACGATTATGGCAACCATTGTCATGGCTGTCATACTAGAAAGCTTTGGATTTTTTCACTGGGCAGCTGCCAGACTTGCAAATTTATCAAGGGGCTCTGGCTATAGGCTATATTGGTATATTCAATTACTATGTTTCTTAATGACACTATTATTTAATAATGATGGCAGCATCCTAATTACCACTCCTCTATTAATCATCCTTCTTAGAAATCTACGGCTAAAACCACATCAAATGATCCCCTATTTATTGAGTGGAGCTTTAATCGCTACTGCATCTAGTGCACCAATCGGCGTAAGTAATATTGTCAATTTAATAGCTTTAAAAATTATAGACATGTCGTTATATATGCATACGGCCATGATGTTTGTACCAGCGACATTGGGATTATTATTTATGGCAACGATTATGTTTCTAGTTTTAAAGAAGAAGCTTCCAAAGCAATTGCCGGCCACAAAGGATGAAATAGACGAGGTTTTTTTCACAAAGCATTTTCATCCTCTAAAAAAGTCACTATCTGTTGAAACGAAAAAGAAGAGAACAAAACTAATGTTAAAAGTATTATTATTTGTTTTCGTCATGCGCTGCTTGCTTTTCGTTGCATCCTATTTAGCTATTCCGATTGAATTAGTCGCTGTATTAGGATCACTCGGCTTACTTATGTGGAGATGGTATCATTTAGGAACAAATCCAGTAGATATCATAAAGAAAACACCATGGCATATTCTCATATTTGCTTTTTCAATGTATGTGATCATTTATGGGCTTAATAATGTGGGGCTTACAGAATTACTCGTTCAAACTTTTGAACCAATTGTAAATAGAGGATTGTTTCAAGCAAGCTTTATAATGGGCGGACTCGTTTCCATCCTTTCCAACATATTTAATAACCACCCAGCATTAATGATCGGGACCATTACTTTGACTGAAATGGGACTAGATGCGATTACATTAAAGACCATTTATTTAGCTAATATTATTGGCAGCGATATGGGATCCTTATTACTGCCAATCGGGACACTCGCTTCCCTCATTTGGATGCATATATTGAGGAAATATAAAATTAAAATAAAATGGAAGGACTATCTTAGTGTATCCATCCTTGTCATTCCAATCTCTACAATCGTTACATTGTTTCTTCTCTATTACTGGGTGCAGATGGTGTTTGCATAAAAGAAGGCTCTGCACTGTGCAGAGCCTTTTAATCTTTTATTCATTTTTCGTAAGCTGCAAAGCCTTTTTAATATCCTTAAAGGAGTTTGATTTGCCATACATGAGAACTCCCCCTTTATATACCTTTGCACCGAATATGGCCAAAATTACAATCGTGATGATCAATATCGCAATGCCTAATAACGGCTCCCAGACTGGCAATGTCAGCATTCCTACCCGCATAAACATAAGCATCGGCGTGAAAAATGGAATATAAGAGGCAATCGTCATAAAAGACGTATCCGGCTGGCTTAGTCCAAACATGGATATCATAAATCCTGCCACAACAAGCATCGTCATCGGCATAATCATTTGTTGGACATCTTCAATCCGGCTGACAAGCGATCCAAGAAATGCAGCTAATGTTGCATATAAGAAGTATCCTAGTAAAAAGAATACGAGAGCATAAATAATAGACGAAATCGGAATATCACTAAACCCGAAAACTTCGAAAAAACCGCCTTGCATGCTTTCCATATTTCTCTTTACAAAATAAAAACCAACAACTAGGATAATTCCCATTTGCGTTAAACTAAGCAAGGCTATTCCAATAATCTTTGCAAACATTTGCTTAACAGGTGCTACGCTTGAAATAAGAATTTCCATTACACGTGAGGATTTTTCTGTAGCAACCTCCATGGCAATCATATTCGCGTATAAAATAACAGCGAAATAAATGATAAAGAGCAGGACATAGACGAGCCCTCTTGCCTGGTTTAATTCTTCTTCCGTTTTTGCATTTTCTTCAAGTGCGATTTTACTAAAGGAAACTGGCTCATAGAGCTTGCCTAATTGATCCTGAGATAAATTTATTTTTGAAGCTGCAAGCTCTGTCTTTATTTGCTGCAAGTAGTGCTGAAGTTCTGAAGAAAGTGCAGTATCAGCAATGCTTCTTGCTTTATAAGCGGCTTCCGGCAACCCTTCCGGATTATGGGATAGGATGAGCAAGCCTTCATATTCATCCATTTTCACTGCGTTTTCTGCATCTTTTACACTACCATTAAAGGTTTTAAGCTGAATATCACTATTGTTCATTTTCAATTGGTTCAATAAAGGATTGATTAGTTCTCCCGTTTCGTCTATGACAGCTATCGTTTCTTCAGATCCTTCACCTTTATTGAAAAAGTCCATAATTCTAAACATATTAGTTAGGCCCGCTACAATTAGCACTGTGATAAGCGTTGTAATAATAAATGATTTTGTTTTGAGCTTGGAAAAGTATGTATGACCAAGAATGATCCAAAAATTACTCATAGGAAGCACCCACCTTCTCAATAAAAATATCATTCAATGAAGGCTCTTCAAGTGCAAACTTTCGAATAAATCCTTTTCCAACAATCTCCTTCAAGACTCTCTCTGCAATGTCTTCACTTTCGATTTGCAAATGGATGCCTTCAGTCGTTTGCCGAGCCCTTGAAACTCCAGGATAATTCTTTAAATACTCAAGGCTGAAGTCAGCATGAATAACTAAATTCTTTTTCCCGAATGAACGTTTGATTTCTTTTAGGGCCCCTTTCACAACTGGCTTCCCTCTATGCATGATGCACAAATGCTCACACATTTCTTCCACATGCTCCATGCGATGGGAAGAGAAAACAATCGTAGTCCCTTTATTCTTCAATTCAATAACAGCATCTTTAAGCTGTTCCACATTTACTGGATCTAAACCGCTAAAAGGTTCATCGAGAATTAATAATTTTGGTTTATGTATGACCGCTGTAATAAATTGGATTTTTTGTTGGTTCCCCTTAGAAAGCTCCTCGACTTTTTTATCCACATATTCAGGTACTTTAAACCGGTTCAGCCAGTAGTCAAGCTCCTTCAATATTTCTTGTTTATGCATTCCCCTTAATCTCGCTAAATACACAATTTGATCCTTAACCTTAAGCTTCGGGTATAACCCTCTTTCCTCTGGCAGGTACCCAATAAGCGGACTAGTAGAATAATCAATCCGTTTTCCGTCCCATGTGATATTCCCTTCACTTGCATCAATTAAGCCAAGAATCATTCGAAAAGTTGTCGTTTTTCCCGCTCCGTTCGCCCCAAGAAAGCCAAACATTTCTTTTTCGGGAATCGTTATTGAAAGGTCATCAACAGCTGTAAACTTTCCAAAGCGCTTTGTTACATGCTCTAATTTTAATCCCATTTCATACTCCTCCTATCCTCTTACTTATACGATTAATATAGAAAAAAGGTTCAAATACTTTTTCATTTTTTCCTATTTGATCTCCATTAATAAAGACTTTGCACAAATCCGAAAATTATGGAAAAATAATAGTAATCACTATTATTAGGATCAAGGAGGATTTTTTATGAAGACATATAAATTAACTGTTTTTGAAAAAAGTGGAGAAAAGCTTTTAGACGAGGCCTTTCAAGCAGGAGATGATATAGAGGCAAAAGGGAAGGGCGAGCAAATGATAAAGGAAAAAGGCTTCGATGAAAAAACATATCGCTGCACTTCTCCTTCTGGGAAACTCATTTTATTTCATTCTTAATGGACTTAAATGGCGATAGCAAAAAAGAACTGAAGCTAACCTTTTTTGCTTTTCGCTCACATTATTTTCCGATAAATACAGGTTTTCTTTTTTCGATGAACGCTTGAATGCCCTCTTGGTGATCTTGCGTTTGCGTCATTTTATACTGACCCGCTTTTTCAAGCTCGAGGATTTTATTTAGTTCTAGGAGGTTTTTTTCTATAAAGATTTTTTTCGTTTCAATCATGGCTTTTACTGGGCTTCTTAGCCAAGTATTTATTTTTTTGTCTAGTACATTGTTCAGCTCCTCTTCAACTGCCTCATGAATAAGACCTAGCTGATAAGCCTCATCAGCAGCTAATGGCCTCCCTTCCCAAATGAGGTGCTTTGCTTTATCTTCTCCAAGACGCTTTTCTAAGAAATAATGGGCCGCACCATCAGGAATTAAGGCGATTCCAATAAAATTCATCGCAATCTTGCTCGATTTCTCAGCTATCACATAATCAGTCGCTAAGGCAAGGCTAAGACCAAGACCTGCAGCTGCACCCGAAATTGCACTAATTGTTAATTTAGGCATGCAATAAAGCTCTTTTACGACTGTACTAATGCTATCCATCACTTCAGGAAAGGCACTTTTATCAGTTGACGATAACATCGTTTTAATGTCTCCCCCTGAACAGAAAGCCCGTCCTTTTCCTGTCAAGACAACAATATCAACCTCATCAACAGTAGTAACCTTCTTTAATACAGCAGCCAGATCCTTAAGCATTTCTACGCTTAACGCATTAAGGGAATCTGGTCTGTTCAGCTCAATTGTAGCCACACGTCCATGAATTACCAAATTTACTGTTTCAGTTCCAAAGTCAATAGTCAATCTAACCCCTCCCTTTCTTTAAATCTAATTATAATGACTTTCATCATATTTAAAAACTTAAATGAACGATTATTCATAATATTATTGATAATAATTTGAACAGCCAAAATGAGAAACGACCGTAAAAAAATACGGCCGCATACTTTACCTATTTTGTCTCGGTCAGATCCTTTTGTACCTGATCTCTTAGTGCCATCTTCAGAAACTTGCCAACGGAGGTTTTCGGAATTTCATTTAAGAATAATATCTCATCTGGAAGCCACCATTTGGCAAATTGCGGCTTTAAAAATTCCAATATTTCTTGTTTGTCTACTTTACCTTGATAAGCTTCTTTTAGGACTACACACGCAACTGGACGCTCCTGCCATTCTTCATGAGGTACAGCTACTACAGCTGCCTCAAAGACAGCCTCATGTGCCATCAAGGCGTTTTCAATATCAACAGAGGAAATCCACTCTCCGCCACTCTTAATCAAATCCATCGTTCGGTCGACAATTTTCATAAAGCCTTCCTCATCGATGGTGACCACATCCCCTGTGTAGAGCCACCCATCACGAAACGCCTCAGACGTTCGTTCGTCCTTATAATATTCTGAGGCAATCCAAGGTCCCCGAATAGCAAGCTCCCCCATTTCCTTTCCATCCCAAGTTGCTTCTCCATCCTTCCCGACAATTTTCATTTCAAGTCCTGGAACGAGAATGCCCTGCTTTGCTTTCAAGTCTAGACGCTCCTCATAGGAAAGCTCTTCCTGATAGCTTTTTAAGGTAGAAATTACGACTAATGGACTCGTTTCAGTCATCCCATAAGCATGCATGAAAGGAATATTGTGCTTTTGTTCAAAGGCTTTGATCATCCCTTTCGGTGCTGCAGAACCGCCACATAGGACTGAACGCAGTGAGCTCATATCATACTTGTTTTCGTCAAGCTCCTTTAATAATCCCAGCCAAATCGTTGGAACACCTGCTGTTATGGTCACCTTTTCCTCTTGAATGAGTTCAGCTAATAGCCTTGGAGTAAAATACGGACCCGGCATAACTAGGTTTGTGCCAAACCAAACAGCTGCAAACGGCAATCCCCATGCATTAACATGAAACATCGGAACGACCGGCATGGCAATATCCTTCTCACTAACCCCCGCACTATCTGCCATTCCTAATGCCATACTGTGAAGGACGATTCCGCGATGAGAATAGATGACACCTTTTGGATTCCCTGTCGTGGCTGACGTATAGCACATGCCAGCTGGAGCATTTTCATCAAGATCATCTGGATAATCATAGTCACCCGTAGCCTCTTCAAGTAACTGCTCGTAATGGTAAACAGGAGATAAAGTTGTTTCAGGAAGCTCTTCATCATCCGTCATGATGATAAATGCTTTCACATTCGGCAACTTGTCCTTTACTGCTTCAATCAACGGGAGGATATCTGAGTCAATTAAAAGAACTTTATCCTCTGCATGATTAATAATAAAAACAATATGCTGCGGAGATAGGCGAATATTAATCGTATGGAGTACGGCCCCGCTGCATGGAATCGCAAAATACGCTTCCAAATGGCGGTGGTGATTCCAAGCTAGAGTCCCTATCTTATCTCCTCTTTCCACTCCTAGCTTTTGGAGACTTTCAGCAAGCCTTCTTGTCCGGTCAGCTATCTGCTTATATGTAAACCGCTGAATCCCGCTCGCTGTTCTTGATACAACCTGTTTCTTTGGAAAAAATCTTTCCGCTCTCTTGATCATTTGCGTCATTGTTAAAGGTGTTTGCATCATCATATTCGATTCCTCCCTTAAATTAAGCGCTTACATTCTATTCAATGAAGTGTATGATCTTTTGTACCTAAAACATTCTATTTAATTTAGAAAAACCCTTCTTATTTTCTAAATTTTCAAAAATATCATCATTAAGAAAAACCCCTGCTGTTTTAAACAAGGGTTTCTTGTGTATCAAATAATTCACTTAATAATCTCAACTTCTCATCTGTGTATTTCTCAAAGCTTTCATTGTATGTTTTTGGGTCCTTCGGATTGGCAAATTGTGTGATTTTCCCTGTGGTCGGATGGACAAATTTACTAGCTGCGCCACAACCCAGACCAATTATCGTCTGCTGCTCTTCCATGATCATAATATTATAGATACTGTCCTGACCGGGAAGTGAGTAGCCAACATTCTCAAGATTGCCAAGGATATTTTTTTGTCTATATAAATAATATGGGGTATAGTTATGCTCTTTTGTCCAATTCTCAGCCGTGTCCATCATCTTTTCAATTTCATTTCGATCGGCTACCTTGTATTTTTCCTTGTTTTTCGTCATTTCGGAAGCACGTTTGAAAGAAAGAGTATGCACAGTAAGCGATTCTGGCAAGAGCTTTTCTGTTTCACTTAGTGTGTGTGAAAATTCCGGCATGCCTTCACCTGGGAGCCCAATAATTAAATCCATATTAATATTATTCATGCCCATATTTCGTGCTAAATGGAACTTTTCTATCGTTTCTTCAACAGTATGATGTCTTCCAATCGCTTTTAATGTTTCCTGAATATAGGACTGCGGATTAATGCTAATCCGATCTATTTTCCACTTTTTTAACACTTCGAGCTTTTCAGTTGTGATCGTGTCCGGCCTTCCTGCTTCAACGGTAATTTCACGTATCTTTTCCACATCAGGGAATGAGGTATACATTTCTTCATAAAGCATATCCATCTCATCAGCGGTAATACTTGTAGGGGTGCCCCCGCCGTAGTAAACTGTCGTGATTTTCACCTTATTTTCTTTAAGCCAGTCCCCAACCTTCCTCATTTCATAATGAAGACCTCCTAAGAATGAATCAACAGACCCTTGCCGTCCATTAATGGCATAAGCCGGGAATGTACAATAGGCACACTTTGTTGGGCAGAATGGAATTCCAATATAAATGCTGACTTCATTTTGAAGCTCATAAAGGTCAGGTACAACAGTCAGTTGCCTGTCAACAATTTGCTGCATAAGCTGGATCTTTTCATCTGTAATTAAGTAATCCTCTTTTAATTGATGATGTGCCTCGGCCATAGGTGTTTTCATTTTCATATGGCGATGCAGAAGCTTTGTTGGACGGATTCCAGTAAGGATTCCCCACTTTTGACTAATGCCAGTCCACTCTTGTAGAACCTTTAAATATACATGGGAAACGGCAGTTTTAATTTGCTTAAAATGCTCTTTCTCTGACTCTGTATCTATTAATAAAGCTTCATAGGATGCTGCCTTCTCCATCCTATCCCGATCTGTAAGCGAAGCTTTAACACGAATAGATTCTTTTGCTTCCAGATTAATAACGATCTTTAAATCCTCATCATAATGAGAATTCAAGGACACTTGGCATTCCTCAAAAAATAAATTTGCGATCAGTTGAAGCGGACGCAGAAACCGCTCATCTTGTAACCCTGTAACTAAAATTTGCAATGCAATCACCTTTTTATCAATATAGTGAAACTACCATCAAAATAGATTTGATGGCAGTTAGAATTGTATTATTATGAACCTATTTAAGTGTACAGAAATGATTATTTAAGGTCAATATGTAAAGAGCTGATCTGTTAAGATCAACTCCTTTTGAATAAAACTATTTCAATAAATTCATTTTCTTCAAAAATTCAATCGGATGCTGCTTTCTGAAATGCTCCTTCACCATATAGGTAACGCCGTGCTGATTATTCAGACGTGTGACCCAATCCGCTGCTTTTTTAACTTCTACAGGTGCATTTCCCATGGCAACACCGAGTCCGGCAGCTTCAATCATGCCAAGATCATCGAGGCCATCCCCAATCACAACCATTTCACTGCGGGCAATATCTAAGTGGTCTCCTAAATACAACAAACCATTAAGCTTGGAAACTCCAGCTGGTATTATATCGATACGGAGATTGTTCAGCTGGAGAATATCAATTTCTGAAAACATCCCTTTTATGGCTGCCGTTGCATCCAATTGATCTGTTTCATCCTCAAAATAAACTTCTATTTTCGGAGGATTGGCAGGGTCATCGAGGATCGTATCACTTAAGGAATCGACAAATTGCTGAGAATAAAAAATCGGATCTCCTGATGAAAAGACGGTCTTAGCAAGCATATTATGATTTAGCTTAGATTTGTTGGCTAACGAATATTTTTCATGAACCAATCGAATCTGACAGGAAAATCCTTCAAGCAACCTCACAATTTCATAAGTTACATCCTCTGCAATCCGCCTGACAAAAATGGGTTTATCCCGTGAGCTGGCAATATAAGCTCCACTATGTGCGACAATGGATGAGTCTAATTTTAGTGCTTTTGCCACTTTTTTTGCGGATGGAAAGCTTCTTGCCGTTACTAGTGTTACATAGATACCTTTTTGCTGCACATATTCGATCGCTTCTTTTGTAGATTTATGAAGTCTTCCATTTGATTGAAGAAGAGTGCCATCAATATTTAACGCTAACAGCCTGTAAATCATCATATTGCCCCCTATTCGTGGAGTGTAAAATTGTCCTATTACACTTTTATGAAAGGAGAAAAAGGAATAGAACAATCCCTGTGAAAACTTCATTCCCTGAAAAATTTACCAATTTAAAAAATGTATAAAGAGTAATTATTCAATTAAAAATAGGACTGTAACATTTAATTACACCAAAGGAGATGATTTACATGGCAAGAAGCAACAATTCAAATCAGCTAGTAGTACCAGGAGTTTCTCAGGCAATTGAGCAAATGAAGTACGAAATTGCAACAGAATTCGGTGTGAACCTTGGCCCAGAAACATCTTCAAGAGCTAATGGTTCAGTTGGTGGAGAAATTACGAAGCGCCTTGTACAAATGGCTGAGCAGCAGCTTGGCGGCAGGTTTTAAAGAATCAACTCAATAATTACATATGAAAAACCGCTCCTAAAATAAGGAGCGGTTTTCATATCCAAATATGGAATTAACCTAGTGGTCCATATAATTCTTCAAGTGGTTTCATAATGATTTTATTTAACTCAGCAATAAGCATGCTCATCCTCTGCTCTGCTTCCATTAGCTTGGCTATTTTAGGATTTTGCTGTACGAGTGCTACAGATTTTTGTGCCTGCTCAACCTCTGCCTGAGATATATCCTGCCCCATCATTTGTTTTTGTTGAAGCTGCATTTGAATATGGCGAAAGTTATCAAACATCGCCTTTGCTGATGGATCAGCATTGACCTCAGCATAAGCTTGCTTCAAAATTAAATATTCATTGCTTTGCCTTACTGCTCTCTCAAGTTCACCTGCGATATTAAATAAATTAACTGCCATCTTTTGAATCCCCTTTCCATTTTGGGCAATCACTTCACTATACCAAACTATGCCATTCATTGCGAGGTGTGTATCTGATAATTGGTAAACTGCTCTAAAGCAGAATGGCCAAAATCCCTTGAAATAGACCAATAATTCCACCAAGCAATGCCCCTAGAAGTGTAATCATTTTTAATTCGCTATTAATAATGGTTAGTACCATTTCTTCCAGTCTCTCGACAGAGAATGCTTCTACTTGCTCCCGAATAATTTCTTGTAATCGAAGCCTCTCCATTAACACATCTACCCGGCTAGTTAGCCATTCTCCAAAAAACTCAACACCCTTGGGCACAATTGAATCAATGATTTCTGACCGGTAAGCTTCACTCAATTTAGAAATCGGTGCATGAAATAATTGTTCTAATTTTATGACATTATTAACACTTTTCTTCACAAAAGAAAGGATTTCTTCTTTATTAAATTGCTCTTCAATCTTAGCAGCTTCCCATTCAAGGATTTTATCCCATTCTTTTTTTATTAGTGAAGTGATTATATCAGCTGTACCCTCATTCTTTAAAAACTTGATAATTTCCGGCTGTATCTTATCAGCTATATTGATGTTTCCCATAAACATTTGCATCATACTTCCAAGAACACCACTTCGTTCCTTTAAAAAATCATCGGCCATTTTCTGAATTCGCAAATTACCTTCAAGGCTTGAAAAATAATCAACCCCTTTTTGAAGAATAAACTTGCTGATTTCGGGGATTTTTCCATTTACTTTTTCGATCATTTTTTCTGGAATAATCATTTTTAATGGCTGATCTCGATATTTCTCCAGTATACTTTCAAATTTTTGCTCTACAACCTCATTCAAACGCTTTTCTGTTTTCTCGTGGACATTTTTTATCCCTAAGTTATCCAATAATTGTGCAGGGCTTTTCTCACTAATTAAGAAACTATCCAGTTCCCTTTGAACAACTGCTGTCATTTCCTTTTGAAAATTGTCATTTAAAAATTTCCTTTTAATACTTTCAGGTGTTAAAAGATGGTTAACGACCATCTTCCCCATTTGTACTGCAAGCTCGTCTCGGCGCCTTGGGATTAAACCGGGTGTAAATGGAACTCTCCACTTTCCAATATATAAAGCTTTATAAGGCCTAAATAGCATTTTTATGGCAAGGTAATTGGTGAACCCATTAATAACTGCCCCAATAGTTACCATTAATAAAATTGTCAATAAAATTTTCATGTGATTGAACATCTACCTTCCATCTGGACTTGCGCACAATTTTAACCTTTTTTACATACGATACTTTATCAGCTTTTGCCTATTTTTTCATTATTAATGCGTTAGTGAAACTTCATTCTGTGGGGGAGTTCCTTCATCCCCCGCAGAATGTTAGTTGCGGCCCACAGGATGTGGGTCACACAGACGTTGCCACAGGACGTGGCGTTCTTAGTC
>NZ_JBALPC010000192.1:17492-67854 GCF_036965225.1 Bacillus sp. JJ1474
TTGCCACAGGACGTGGCGTTCTTAGTCAGTGTTCCTATTATCGGGCCTTTACGGGCTGTTTGATCTCCCATTATAGAATAATATGTTTCGGCAACTCCTTCAAATGGGAGTCTTACAGCCCGTTAATCTGCGGCAAAAAATTCAAAAATGAGGAATGATCATGAATTTATCATTATTACCTATTACGATTGTTCCAGCCAAATCGTTTCAATATATGGACCACTCAATAAAAATTAGCCATTCCCTCATTCATTATTGGAGAATAGATGAAGCTAAAACATTTGATGTTGCTGTGGGAAACAATCGCATTTCTGTCATGATCGAGAGTGCTCCTATTACAAAGGATGAAATCATCATGAGTGAAGATTTGTTCCGAGAGTTGATGCTGCCTATACAGGTAACACAATTTATTGCACATTATTCCAAAAAGGAAAATACCCTTACTATTGGTCCGGTAATTGGCTTATTGACTGAAATAAGCTTCTCGGAAGAGTTGGAACCTCATTTTCGCTCCATCCATAGTTTTTGCAAGGAAATGCACGATGTAGTATCGGAAATAGGCGGCTTTTTCTATGTTTTTTCATTAACCGATTACTCGGATGGGATCATGAACGGCTATTATCTACTAGATGAAAGCTGGCATAATTCTCCTGTCCCTCTCCCTAATGTCATCTATAATCGTATACATTCACGTAGGCTTGAAGCAAGCTTATTTTTCCAAAAATTTAAGAAGGCTGTTTTCTTACACAATATTCCTATATTTAATGATCATTTTCTCACTAAAAACACGGTCAATGATTTATTAATCTCCGAAGAGTATTTGCATCCTTTTCTTCCGGAAACATTACTAGCAACAGAGCAATCCTTGGAAGAATTAAAGATGAAATACGATTCGATTTTTATAAAGCCTATCCATGGAAGCCAAGGCAGAAATATAATAAAGCTTTCAAAAATTAATAATTCGCTCCAAGCAGAATTATCTACTGCCAAGGGGCGGGACCACACGTATTTGTTTAATACGTACAGCGAGTTTTTCAAATGGATTCAGCCATTTCTTGAGAAGAGAACCTATATTGTGCAACAAGGAATCCCTTTAATAAAATACAAAAATAACCAGTTGGATTTTCGAATCCTTTGTCATCGAAATTTACAAAATTCCTGGAAGGCTACCTCCGCAGTAGCAAGAATATCAGCTGAGGAGCAGTTTGTTTCAAATATTGCAAGAGGCGGAGAAATCATGAAACCTGTTCACGTTTTAACAAAATTATCGGATCGGAAGACAGCCATCCAGCAGCTTGCACTAATGAAGGAGCTTGCAGTAGAAGCCTCGTCTATTATAAGCCATCATTCCGATGGCTTGATGGGAGAGCTTGGGATAGATATCGGGGTGGATGAAAGCGGAAAGCTTTGGATCATTGAGGTAAATGCCAAGCCTTCCAAGAACCTCGGAGAAAATGAAAATAAAATACGTCCCTCTACAAAGGCTTTACTAGAATACTGCACCTTATTAACATTTTCCATGTAACAATGAGTCCCAAGATTATTAAACTCAACATCTATGTCTTACTTCAAGGAGGTATTACTAATGCTGTCAATTGGGTTAATGACGTTGCAAACGTTTAATGAAAAACATTATTTCAATGAAATCGCAAAAAGAGCACACCAGCTAGAAATGATCTGTTATCGATTTGTACCCTCTAATATTAATCCCATTTCAGAAAATGTGAACGGGGACTATTTTAATCCCAACACTAATGAATGGGAGGCTTGTGAATTTCCTCTTCCTAAAATACTTTATGACCGTTGTTTCTACAAAGAGGATCCTCATTCCAAACAATGCAAAGCAATTGTAAAATGGCTAAAAACGAAAAAGGAAGTATTATTTTTAGGATACGGTCTGCCAAATAAATTGGAATTGTATCATGCGCTTGAAAATTCAATACTATCACCTTACTTGTTGAAATCGAGTCAAGTAACTTCAGGTCAACATGTCATTCAGCGCCTTATTCCGAATAAGCCTGTCATGATGAAACCAGTAAATGGCTCTCAAGGTAGAGGAATTTACTATTTAGAAAAGAAAAATAATGAAATCATTGTTCAAACAGACAAACAAGATAAAACGATTACACGCCAATTCCCTTATGAAGAGAAGGCCATTTCATGGATCGATTACCTCATTAAAGAAAGAGAATATCTGATCCAGGAATACAAGGAGCTTGCAAACAATAGAAATCAGCCCTTTGATATTAGAGTACTGCTCCAAAAAAATGAATATGGAGAATGGAAGGAAATTGCCAAAGGGATAAGAACAGGTAAAGAAAAGGGGATCGTTTCGAATATTAGTGCGGGAGGAACGGTTTCTGCTTATGAGGATTGGCTGGCAGCATATCCTCCTTCAGAAAGAGATTACCTAAATAATGAAATAAATGAAGTTTTGAGATCCCTGCCACAAATGTTAGAACAGCATTTTCCTCCGCTTTTTGAATTAGGCGTGGATATTGGGATAAGTAAAGATCATGCCATCTGGATACTGGATATCAACTCCAAGCCAGGACGCAAGGTTGCTATAACGATTAATCCATCTTTGGAAGATCCATTATATACTTCCCCCCTTCTTTACGGCAAAAGATTAGATTTTGAAAGGAGACAAATTAATGAGAAAACAATATCAGGTAGAAATTCTTCATGACATCTCCCATCAAGTCTATATCCCAAATGAAGCCGTTCCGAAAACAAACCTATCAAAAATTGCTTTTGGGTCAAAGTCCATTGAAACGAGAATAGACATTCAGCCAAATAGCAAGGAAATGATAAGCCTTAGCAAGGATATCGCCGAGCAACTAAAGCTTCCGGATTTAAAGGTTCCTCTTCATATTTTCAATGATGATGAAACTCTTTTTATTGGACCACTCGTTGGCATTTTCACATCAGGCTTTACCCCTTTTCCGATGCGGCCAATCGGCGAACGGAGCCTATTCTTTGCCAAGCTGCTTTCGGTAAAAAAGGCTGTTGGTGCAATGCCCTTTGTGTTCGGGGAGCAGCATATTAATTGGGAGCAAGGATTAATAAACGGATTATTTTACCACCATAATGGATGGAAGACATTTGAGGTTCCCTTTCCTAACGTTATTTATGATCGGCTGCCTAACCGAAAAAGCGAAAGAAAAGCGGAGCAGAAAAATATAAAGGAAAGGCTGCAATCTGAATATTTAATCCCATGGTATAATCCCGGTTTTTTTAATAAATTAGATATTTTTGACCGGCTAATTCAAGATGACACAATTGCAAAATTCTTACCGGAAACTCATCCCTTTGTTTCATTTTCTGAAATTGAAAGAATGCTGAGCGAATACGGGCATGTGTATGTGAAGCCGATAAACGGAAGTCTCGGCTTAGGAATCCATCAAATCTTATATGATAAAGCAAAAGGTTATTATTTTTGCAGATTCCGAAGCCATGAGGGAGAAAATAAGCTGCTGAAATATAACAGCTTAGAAGGATTAATGAATCATGTTTTTGCAGATAAAAAATTAAATCGAATGCTCGTTCAGCAAGGAATTCATTTATTGCGAAAAGATCAACGGCCAATTGACTTTAGGATACACACAAATAAAAATAATTTTGGAGATTGGGTTGTGACGGCCATTGCAGCTAAAGTAGCAGGGGCTGGAAGTGTGACAACGCATGTTAAGAGCGGTGGGGTCATCCAAACGATGGCCGAGGTTTTTCCATCTTTAGAAGAACAAAGGCTTGCAGAAACAAAACTTTCAAATGCTGCCCTGTTATTAAGCAAAGCATTGGAAGAAAATATGGAAGGTATAATTGGTGAAATTGGATTTGACCTCGGGCTCGATCGACAAGGAAATGTATGGCTATTCGAAGCTAACTCTAAACCGGGCAGATCCATTTTCAAACATCCAGAGTTGAAGGAATTTGATTTTCTAACGAGAAAGCTTTCCTTATCCTTTGCTGTATTTTTGGCTGAAAGGGCGATTTTGAGTCCTGAGGAAGTTTTTAGATGAGCATTTTTTATGACCTTGAACTTAAAAATTGGTTTACTCTTAATAAACAATCGAAAACATTAGGCTTCAATAAGCACCCAGTTCAAATGGTTAGCTCCGCACCCGCATGGAGCCTCTCCTTTCATATTTCACCTCAGAAGGAAGTTCCCTTAATTGGAATTTTAACAGGTAGAAAAAAGGATAATAAAGTAACTGGGAATGGCAGATTATTTAAAGAGCTTCAGAAAGAAATCATAAAAAACGGCGGAATATCCATCGTTTTTACTCCCCAAAATATTAACGACCATTCAATAAAAGGATATATGTATCATCCAACTAAAGATAAATGGTACGCTGTTCAATGCCCTATCCCACATGTTATCTATAATCGGGTACCTTTTCGCAGAATTGAAAAATCAGATTCATTTTATGAAGCTTATCAATTTTTCAAAAGCAAGAACATTCCCTTTTTTAATACGTGTTTCCTTGATAAACATGAATTATATCAAGTATTATCCAAGGATTCTTATTTCCAAAAGCTGATGCCAGAAACTATAAAAATCTGTGAAAAACCTTCGCTAATGAATTTTTTTGAAATGCATCGTCAATTATATTTAAAGCCATCATTAGGTTCAAAAGGAAAGGGCATTTACCTTGCTTCTTTAAATAAGGATTCCACAATTAAATTGCAGGGGCATGAGGAATTACATCTGTATGAAGATTTTCATACCTTTTGGATGAAGTGGAACTCGGTTTTTTTAAAAAAATCGTATATCGCCCAAAATGCGATCGACCCATTGTTATATAATGGAAAGCGGTTTGACTTTCGAATTCTTGTCCATTATGTAAATAATCAATTTAACGTAACGGGCATAGGCATCCGGCAATCCAAGGAACAAAATATAACAACTCATGTTCCTAATGGCGGAATTATTCTGCCCTATAAACAATTACAATCGAAGGAGCATGATCAGTTTATAGTAGAAGTAGCCGATCGTGCAGGAAAGCTATTATCAAAGGAAATCGGTTTTTTTGGCGAATTTTCAATAGATGCAGGAATCTCTGCAGACGGCCAGTATGTGATATACGAAATCAATTCCAAGCCAATGCGCTTTGATGAACAGGAAATAGAAAGGAAAAGATTTCAAACTTTGGCCTGTCTTTTTCTTGAGTTAGCAGGATTTTAATTCAGCAGTCCACAAAAGGTATCAGCCTATGTGGACTGCTTTTATTTATGCTCTCTTAGTTGGTCCGGCAAAAGAGCGGAACTGTTTCTTTAATTTTTGGCGGGATTTATCATTCCTTAATAAGTACGCTGCTCCTAATGCTAAAGTGGTTAAAGCCCATTTATTTCTATTCATTTAAGCAACTCCTTTTTCGTTTAATAAGTGTACATACTTCTTCTTCCCTTCAACTAAATGAATTACACTGGTTTTTCATGTCATGTGATTTATATTATTGGGTTGTTTGACAAAAAGGTGTAAGATAAAAGCAAAGGAGGCCGTGATATGTTAACGCATTTTCAATACAAGCCTTTATACGAAAATAAACAATTGCCAGGATGGAAATTTTCCTTTTACTTTAACAAACAGAAATTTAATGGGATTTATCATCAAAATGGTAAAATCGATTGGACCTCAAACACGCCAAATGGAGAAGATGAGATTATATTAATGGAACAAATTCATGAATTAATGCTTTTTCATGTTTATGATCAGTGATTAGTATGTTTTCATAACTTCTTTGGAATGATAAGCCATATCAAATCCAAAGGAGGCATACAGCGATGCCTGATAAAAAAAGTGTAAAAGATGATTCTCATTATGAAGGACGAGACAAGGCATATTTAGACATTGATCGAATGATCAATGAAGGAATGTCGGGCGGTTCCGTACATATGAGGGAAGAAACAACTAATATTGAGGAAGCTAGAGATCTTTTCGAAGAAGATCCCCCATATACAGCTGAATAACTAAGCATGACAAAAAATAGCACTTTCTCAAAATGAGGGTGCTATTTTTTAGTAAAAATTATTCCTTGATCAAGGAGATCTCCTGATTTCCGCATGATAAACATTTCAATAAATGTGGGCATTCTTTGTTTAAGTAATCAGTTGGATAGCCATTTTCCAATTTCATAAGATCAATAGGCATGTATGCACTATAATCATCGTAATAATCCATAACCCTTCCTTGATCGTAAACTCGATTACCGCAAGATGAGCATTTTGTCTTTATTTCCTCAAATCCATTACAGATTGGACAAATAGCCATTTCTATGCCCCCACTCCATACTTAATTATGTCATTCATTTTCCATAACCTTATCGTTCGTAAATACTTTAATAGTTATGACAAAACCATTAGGAAACAATTCCCACTACAAAAAAAGAATAAGCGATCAGAAAAACACCATAATATAGAGTAAACACAGACACACAAACAACTTTCCACTAACCGATGGGTTAAACCAGTTAGAGGTAACAAGTTTATCTTGTGTCGGTGCAACTCCGGCTAACCCAACCATACTAATAAAATTTAATGAGGAGATGAACCAATTATGAACAACAACACAAGAAGCAATTCCTCAAACCAATTACTAGTACCAGGAGTAGCACAAGCACTTGACCAAATGAAGTATGAGATTGCTAACGAATTTGGTGTAAACTTAGGTGCTGACACTACATCTCGTGCCAACGGATCTGTTGGAGGAGAAATTACAAAACGCCTAGTTCAAATGGCTGAGCAACAACTTGGCGGTTACCAACAATAATAATTTGTTAAACACAATTTAATAAGATATGGCTTTAGCCCCCTTCTAAAAGGGGGCTTTTCCATAGGTTTAGCTATACCATCTTTGAAGGATCTACCCACAAATCGAATTGTTCACTTGTAACATGCCCAGTCTTCAGGGCCGCTTCTTTTAAAGTATTATTTTCTTTAAATGCCAGCTTTGCAATCTCAGCTGCCTTTTCATAGCCAATATGAGGGTTAAGAGCGGTGACAAGCATTAGTGATCTATTTACATGATCCGCAATAATCTCTTTATTAGCTTCTAGGCCTAGCAAGCATTTTTCATTAAACGAATCCATTCCATCTGATAAAAGGCGAAAACTTTGGATAAGGTTGAAAATAATGACTGGCTTAAAGACATTTAATTCGAAATTCCCTTGGCTTGCGGCAAAACCGATTGTTGCATCATTGCCGAAAACCTGACATGCGATCATTGTAAGTGCTTCACTTTGTGTCGGGTTTACCTTTCCTGGCATAATGGAGCTTCCCGGTTCATTAGCGGGGATAGAAAGCTCCCCAATACCGCTCCTAGGTCCACTGGCGAGCCATCTGACATCATTGGCTATTTTCATGAGATCTGCAGCCAAAGCCTTTAAAGCCCCATGAACATAAACAATTTCATCATGGCTTGTTAAGGCATGAAACTTATTGTCTGATGATCGGAAAGCATGCCCCGTTCGCTTCGAAATTTCTTTTGCAACCTCTTCCCCAAAAGATTTATCTGCATTTATGCCTGTACCTACTGCTGTTCCCCCAATGGCAAGATCTAGTAAATGATCCATTGCTTCCGAAATCATCCGCTCGCTTTTATCAAGCATAGCGCGCCAGCCGCTTATTTCCTGACCTAATGTCAATGGGGTAGCATCCTGTAAATGAGTCCTACCAATTTTCACAATCGCTTGAAAAGCCTCTTCCTTTTGATGGACGGTTTTCTTCAATGCTTGAAGTGAAGGAATCAGCTTTTCGGCTATTTCGATATATGCTGCTACATGCATCGCTGTTGGGAACGTATCGTTCGAACTCTGGGACATATTCACATCGTCATTAGGATGCACCTTCGTATTTGAAGCTCCTTTTGCCTGCAGGAACTCATTTGCTCTTCTTGCCACGACTTCGTTTACGTTCATATTGGATTGGGTACCGCTTCCTGTCTGCCAGACTACTAGTGGAAAATGATCATCAAATTTCCCTTCAAGAATTTCCACGGTTGCCTGAACAATGGCCTCCTTTTTTACTTCCGATAATTTTCCTAGCCTATTGTTTACAATAGCAGCTGCATTTTTAATTTGGGCAAAGGCATAAATAACCTCCATCGGCATTTTTTCAATGCCAATACGAAAGTTTTCCCTGCTTCTTTGGGTTTGTGCACCCCAATATTTATCCGCTTGAACCTTTATTTCCCCAAGCGTATCTCTTTCAATCCGAAAGTTTTCCATGAAACCACTCCTTGGTAATGTTTAAATAATTCCCTTCCCTTATATTCTATTCCCTATTTTTAGACTTTTATCGGTAACTTAGAAAAGGGTAGGCGTCAGGGCTAGACATAAAAAAAAACTGCTTTGCATGAGCAAGCAGTTTTTAGTGTTTCACAACTGTATATCCGATAAAATAACCAAGGACCATAATACTGGCAATAACTAATGTAATTGAAAGCTGTTCCATTTTATATTCCCCCTGATTCTATTTATACGTTAAAAATAGCATAGAAAGAGGGTGAATTTTATGTATAGATAGGAACATTTCGTGACAAGAAGGTGACATATTTATGAACTCTTTGCTCACCTGTTTACAATCTCTTTGCATAACTTATTCAACATAAACAGCCGTTCCATATGCAATAATTTCTGATGCATTCTGCATAACTGCTGAAGATTGTAGACGCATACCGATAATCGCATTCGCTCCTTTTGATCTAGCATCCTCTACCATTCTGCCAATGGCCTTCTGTCTTGCTTCTTCCATCATCTCCGTGTATTCACTTATTTCTCCGCCTACAATAGTCCGTAAGCCAGCCATAATATCCTTGCCGATATGCTTAGATTGAATGCAGCCTCCTCTGACAAACCCTTTTAAATCTTTAATTTCCTTCCCCGGAACAGAATCAATAGTTACGATAATCATTACGTTTTTCCTCCTCTTTTTCTTTCTGTCTTTCCATGATTAATATGATAAAAATAAGTAAAAACAGAACAGCGTATATGACATAAATCAAAATGGCTATTTTAATATTGATAAACAGCATAACCAATCCAATTATTTGGCTTACGACTGTTAACAGCAGAAACAGCTGCTTTAGTTTCCCCATAAATCTTCATTCCCTTAAATGAGACTTTTTCTTCTTTTTCCACAGCTTCCTTACAAACAGTAAATAAACTAATGTGGGAAGCGGCGCCTGGATTAAGCCGATAATTCCCCAAAGCCAATAGTTATGTCCATGTTTCCTTGCATTTATGAATAGAAAAGTACTTTGACTGATCAAAATGACGGCAACAACCATAAGTAACGGAAAAGAAACTTCCTCATTCATGTTTCCTTCACCTGTTTAACGTACTGAAATGACACGAATCCAATAATAAACATTATAGTAAGACCTTGTATCGTGATAAAGACAATTGGAACACGGTACAGGGCAAATAAAATGCCGCTTAATATAATTAGTGCAATGATTGCGAAAAGTGAAGCATCGAAAATAAGCTTCTTTTTTAAATTTTTCTTCTCTTCGACAATCAAATTCTCAAACCACTCTAAACTTGGCGTATGAATAGGTGTACCTTGATCAATTTTTTCTAGGCCGTGCTCAATTTCTTTCATGACGAATAATAAATCTTCATCTTGATGTAGATTTTCTCTCATGTCTCTCTCTCTCGTCATTTATTCTCAGCTCCTTCCTGACAGCCATAATTCCGTTATGAACTCTTGACTTTATCGTACCAGGGGATAGCTTCATCCACTCCCCAATCTCATCATAGGAATAGCCATAATAATGTCTTAATATGATCGGAATCCTTACATCATCCGCCAATTTTCCTAAGGCGGACATGGCATCATTCCATTCTTCATTCCTCGTTTCCAAATGCCATTTTAGCTTTCTGTATTGTTCTTCATCCATCTGGTATGCTTTTTCTCTTTTCTTTCTCCGCTGCTGATCAATATATAAATTCGTAGCAATTGAAATAAGCCAGGAAGAAAACTTTGATTTAAATTGATATAAATGAATTTTTTCAATACATTTAGCCATTGTCTCCTGTGCAAGCTCTTCTGCTGTATCTGGATTCATTGTAACTTTAATTAAATACTTAACTAAGAAGGGGTAATTATTTTGAAAAAGCATGGCTAGAGCGCGTTTATTGCCTGATTTCGCGCTATGTATGAGCTCTTTCTCCTCCATCTGGCTATGTTCCTCTCCTTCGTATCGTCCCGCCTTCTTAACATATGATTTTTCTAAGAAGCATTATAAATTAGACGCTTGATAATAAATAATCGTTCACATCTATTATAAATTTTTTTCATAAAAAAACATGGAAAATTTAAAAAAACTTGGCGAAAAATGCCAAGTTTCTTCTAATCATGTTTTTTCCCTTTATTTTTCTTCCGTTTCTTCTCCCACTTTTTCTTTTCTTTTTCTATTTTCTTTTCCCACTTTTCTTTATTTTTCATGAAACCTTTATCAAATGAATTAAACTTCTCTTCTTGCTTTTTCTTTTCGATTAAAGAGGAAATATGCGGGACGCCGAAAGAAATTGCTTCTTTATTTTGCAAGGCTTTAGACATGATGGCCTTGAAAATTGGTGCAGTTCCCTCTCCGCTTGTAGTTGTTAAATAGTGATCCTTGTCTGTCCGATCATATCCTACCCATACAGCGCCAACAAGCTGAGGAGTATAACCTACGAACCATTGATCCTTTATCCCATTTACCCCTTCAATGGGAACCTGTGTTGAACCCGTTTTCCCGGCTACCTCTCTCCCGGGAATCTGTGCCGCTCTTCCAGAACCTTGCTCTACAACACCAAGCAGCATCGTTGTGATCTTATCGGTAACCTCTTTCGTTGTTACCCTAGTTTTCTTATCATCCCAATTAGCAATGGTGTCACCATTGGAGTCAACAATTTTTACGATCGAATGCGCGTCAGCCTTTTCCCCGCTGTTAGCAAAAACAGTGTAAGCTTCAGCCATATTTAATGGGGATACCCCCTTATTTGTTCCGCCAAGTGCCAGGGCAAGGTTATTGTTGATCGCGTCTTCCGGAATTCCAAACCTTTTTGCCGCGTCAATTCCTTTATCAACACCGATTTCGTTGAGGAGCCATACTGCAGGAATATTTAAGGAATCTTTAACTGCTTCATACATCGGAACCTGACCGCGGAATTTGAAATTATAATTATTTGGCTCATAATCTCCAAACTTTATTTTTTCATCCTTTAATACATCTGAAATATCCCAGCCATTTTCAAGTGCTGGCGTATAAGGGACAAGTGGCTTCATCGTTGAGCCTGGCTGACCTACCGGATGAATCGCCCGGTTGTGACCAAGGAGTGTATGCTCCCCCCTGCCTCCAACCAATGCACGAACACCCCCGCTTTTCGGATCAATAAGAATAGCCCCGCTTTGAACCAATCGATCCCCTTTCCCTGCTGGAAACATGGAATCGTCACGATACGTTTCTTCCGCTGCCGACTGCATGAATGGATCAAGCTCCGTATAGATCTGATAACCGCCGGTTAGTAATTCATCAAGAGTTAGACCGTATTTCTTCATCCCTTCCTCTAGAACAAAGTCAACATAATACGGATATTTCCCCTTGAATGGATCTCCCCCTTTATCGTCAAAAACTAATTGTTCATTTTTCGCTGCTTTCCATTGGTTTTCTGAAATAAAACCATTGGTTTTCATTTGTGCAAGTACAATGTTTCTGCGATCTAGTGCTGCCTTTTCATTTTTGTAAGGGTTAATCACAGAAGGAGCTTTGATTAAGCCGGCTAATAAAGCTGCCTCACTAATCGTCAAGTCCTTGACATCCTTACCGAAATACTTCATTGCTGCTCGCTTAAGCCCCCAAGCACCTTCACCAAAATAAATCTCATTCAAATACATCTGCAGAATCTCGTCTTTTGTAAACTGTTTCTCAATTTCCCTTGCAAGAAAAAATTCTTCTATTTTTCGCTTATATGTCTTTTCTGCTGATAGCAATGCATTTTTTGTCAGTTGCTGTGTAATTGTGCTGCCGCCTTCGACAATTTCTCCAGCCTTCATGTTTCGGAAGAATGCTCTGCCAATACTCGTAAAATCAACACCATTATGCTCATAGAAACGGTGATCCTCAATGGCGATTACCGCATTTTTCATATGCTCTGGAATTTCCTTAATCGATATTCCTTCGACTTTATTAGCAGATATTTTGCTTGCAACTTCTCCGTTCAAATCATATATAACAGTGGACTGTGCAAGACCGCGTTCTAGCGAACTAATATTTGCCCCGTTTGCGTAATAATAAAAAAAGCCCAAAAATGCTAATACTGCGGTTGATGCAGACAGGATAGCAATTTGAGTCATATGTTTCTGCTTCCAAAATTTCTGGAACTTACTATAAACAGATTGTTTTTTCCTCATATTTCCTCCATAGTTGGTCAAAGATGTCTAAAACTATGATGATACTATAAAGGAATTCGGCAGATTATTTCTTTATATGGGGGTTATAAACTGTTTTTTTCATGTACCAGCTCTGCAAATCGTTCTTTGGAGGAGGGTTCATCAAAGCTGCTATAAATACGAAAATGGTCTTCATCAATAATGCGAAAATGCTGACTAATAATATTTTGCTGAAGCAAAATGCCATTTTCGTTCTCTATTTCTCTCCACCAAATCTTTCCGCCCATCGTTTTTTCTTTTCGATAGTCAATCCCTTCTCTTGCAATCGTTTCAAGAACCTCTAGCGGCTCGTTTCCAAATAAAAAGCGGACTGTTTCCGTTTCCCTAAATAGGGCACAAACAGCAACAACTGTTGACCAGCCTGCTTCTACACGCCCTTTTTCTATTTGAACAAGGGTTTTTTTGGAAACACCAATAATCTCTGCCATTTTATCTTGTGTATATCCTGCTTCTGTTCGGATGAGACGCAACTTTTCAGACACTTTAAAAATAACTTCTTCGCGATTCAATGTATGCTTCATTCCTTTAAATTTAGTGTATTATTACACTGCTTCTTCAATTATAAAAGATAGAATTATAAAATGACAATAATTAATAAATCCTACTTTATTTATCTCTTTTTTTGACCAATCTCCCCCTATTTTGACACAGAAAGACTAGTCTTGAAGAACTGTTTTTTTATTCGCTTAATTTCGACAAAGGATATTCTCAAAAAAAGTAGAACTTTATATAACTATGAAAAAAGATTTTTATTCATGAAGAATGGAGAGACAAATGTTAACAAGATCGAGTAAGAAGGTTGTTGAGCAATTGCACATGGAAAAGAATAATATGTTATATGAGTGGGGAAAGAAGATAGTTGTTTCTTCTGATGATCCTTTTAAAGATCGAATGAAGGAAAATGGCGAGGTTATGTTTTATCTTCTTATCCAATGCTTTTCATACCCAGAGGAGGAATTAGTAAAAACGATTCGCAAATTTTCAATTTCGATTGCAGATCAACGGTTAAAAGCCGGTATAAATATAGGCCAATTTGTCTATAACGTAAATCTTGGGCGTTCCATTTTCCAAGAGAATCTCAGGAATATGAACCTAGATTTAGACGAACTGAACGAATACAATCAGAAGGTTCAATTTTGTTTTGATCAATTCTTATATTTTTCTGTTACTTATTATAGTGATGCAAAAAATCAGATTATCGAAGAAAAAACTCAATTTATTGATACGAGTCATAAAGATCGACTTACACTGCTAGGACAAATGACTTCTAGCTTCATCCACGAGTTTCGAAATCCACTTACCTCTGTTCAAGGCTTCATTCAATTATTAAAAGCTGAAAATCCAAATTTGAAATATTTAGATATTATTTCGATTGAATTAGAACAGTTGAATTTTCGTATTTCTCAGTTTCTCTTACTATCAAAAAAGGAATTGATTGGAAAAGAGAAAGTAAATTTTTCACTTAATGAAATAATTGACGAAGTATTAGTTTTCTTGTATCCCAGCATTTTGGACGGAAAAGTGAAAATTGATAAATGCATGCCAGACTCCATTTCCCTTTTAGGTTATGCGGATGAGATCCGTCAAGTATTGATCAATATTATTTTTAATGCCATTGATGTTTTACATACATCTACTTCAGAACCATTAATTAAAATAACCAGCCATATTCAAGATGATTCCTTTATAAGGCTAGAAATTGCCAATAATGGGCCAAAGATCCCGTCGCATCTTGTAAAGTCCATCTTTGAACCATTCGTAACAACTAAATCTCTTGGCACAGGGCTAGGATTATTTGTCTGCAAAGAAATTATTGAAAAGCATAAAGGGAAATTAGAATTTGAAACAAAAGGAGACTTAACGGTTTTTAGCATAATCCTTCCAGTTTCCGATATAAACCTGGGCTGACTCCTATTGAAGTCAGCCCTTTTTTCTATAATCAAATACGTGATATCAATCCTATAGAAAAATTCTTATGTACTTCATTCATTTTTAAGATTAAAATTGGTAATTATCTCTAATTTTTTTATTTAAGGAGAGTGTACGATGTTTGTGTTAAAGGTTGATCAAGATATCGAACTGCAGCTTTTTCAATTACACCATTCAGAAGAACTGTATCATTTAGTCGATACGAATAGACAGCATTTAAGAGAGTGGCTTCCTTGGGTTGATAATATGACTTCACCAATCCAATATCATGAGATTATTCCAATGTGGCTAAAAGCCTTTGCTGATAATAATGGATTTAATGCTGGCATTCGTTATAAAGGCCAGCTTGCCGGTTCAGTCGGTTTCCATCAAATTGATTGGAATAATAAACAAACGAGTATGGGCTATTACCTTGCAAATGGGTTTGAAGGGAAAGGGATTATGACTAGATCGGTTCAGGCTCTAGTCAATTACGCGTTTCTAGATTTAAGTTTAAATCGGCTGGAAATCCGCTGCGGGGTAGGAAATAAGAAGAGCCGTGCGATCCCTGAAAGATTAGGATTTATACAAGAAGGAATTATTCGTGACGCAGAATTTTTATACAATCATTATCATGATTTAGTAATCTATGGAATGCTAGCACGTGATTGGAAATAAAAGTTAGTTTTTGTGGAGAAAATTGCAATAGCATACTGGCCGGCAGCTCAAATCGCATACTAATAATAAATTGAGCTTTGCGGACATCAATTCCATTATTGTTGACAAATGGGAGAATTCCTTATGTTTGCGGACACTGGTTCCGGTATTTTGTAAAAACAGTACTTTCTACGTGTTTTTACGTTAATAACGTACCCTGAGTCCGCTTAGCCATTAATTAAGGCTATTTTAATGAAAATAATGGATTCAATGTCCGCATTTAATTGAAAAAGTGCAAAAAAGTAACGCTCAAAGCGATTTTTGTATCTAAGCGTTACTTTTTTTTGGTTTTTCTCCACAATATTTATTTTTGACTTTCCTTCACTCTCAAGGTGCTTTACGTTCTTTTCGAACTTTTGGGTGCAGCTAATTCAAGAAAAGCCTTGAACACGATAAACAGTTTTATTCTGCACTTTCTACATTGCCTGTACCACGTAAAGCCACCTTCTTTTGATTGTTCCCTACTAGTTAATTCAATCATTTCATTTTTTGTCAAAGAAATTCAATCCATGTTTATTTTGATCTATTATAAGGTATTCATTCAATAGAAAGACCCAATCAAAATCATTAACAGATGGCAGTATAGTTTTTCAAATAAAAAAAGATCATTTCGGGAAAAGTAAATTTCAGAGGAGGTGAACGGTCCTTACATATTTTGTGAGGATATGAATGATGGTACTAAATATTTTCCTTCTATTTTTATTAATTGCCTTAACTGCTTTTTTTGTTGCTTCTGAATTTGCCATGGTTAAAGTGCGATCATCCCGAATTGACCAATTAATTGCAGAGGGAAATCCGAAAGCTCACACGGCAAAAAAAGTAACCTCCAATTTAGATGAATATTTATCAGCCTGCCAGCTAGGCATAACTATAACTGCTTTAGGACTCGGGTGGCTCGGTGAACCGACTATTGAAAAAATTTTGGAACCAATTTTTGAACATTTAAATTTGCAGCCTTCTATCACAAAGGTTCTTTCGTTTATTATCGCTTTTTCGTTAGTCACCTTCTTGCATGTAGTAATAGGTGAACTGGCTCCTAAAACATTTGCCATTCAAAAAGCTGAAGCCATTACATTAGCATTTGCACAGCCTTTAATCTGGTTTTACAAAATTTTATTCCCATTTATTTGGACTCTAAATCACTCGGCAAGATTTGTAACTAGCCTGTTTGGTTTAAAGCCTGTTTCTGAGCATGATATTGCCCACTCTGAAGAAGAACTGCGGATCATTCTTTCTGAAAGCCTGAAGAGCGGGGAAATAAACCAGTCAGAATATAAATACGTAAATAATATTTTTGAATTTGACAATCGCATCGCAAAGGAAATTATGGTTCCACGAACAGAGATTGTCAGCTTAGATGAAAATGCTACTCTATCTGAAGTACTTGATGTCATCATGAATGAAAGATATACAAGATATCCGATTACAGGCGGAGACAAAGACACCATTCGCGGACTTATTAACGTGAAAGAAATATTAACCGATTGCATTCGAAAAAAATGCCAAGAAGAAAAAACAGTTGTGCAATATATAAAGCCTGTTATTAGAGTCATTGAAACGATCCCCATTCATGACCTCTTGTTGAAAATGCAAAAGGAACGAACCCATATGGCCATTTTATTCGATGAATATGGAGGAACAGCCGGCTTAGTAACGGCAGAGGATATTTTAGAAGAAATCGTTGGTGAAATTCGTGATGAGTTTGATGCAGACGAGCTTCCTTTCGTGCAAAAGCTGGACAAGGATCATTATATATTAGATGCAAAGCTGCTCATTTCAGAAACGAATGACTTATTAGGAACGGATCTTGATGAAGACGAAGTAGATACTCTTGGCGGCTGGATACTCACACAAAAATTCGATCTCGAACAGGGTGAAGCCATTGAACATGATGGATACCTATTTATCATTAAAGAAATAGAAGGCCATCATATTCTGTACATTGAAGTTAAAAAGACTGACGCTGACTGATGAATAGACCTTTAGGAATACAACAATTTTCATTCCTAATTCCGGTCTGTTCCTTTCGGTTCGTTTTTTTATTCTCTGAAAATTCAAATACATATTTCTTTAGAATGCCCAATAAATTAATGTAACAAATGATTATTAAACTGTTACGTTTGACTGTATGGTTTTATCTAGCATATAATAAATTTAGGGAGTTACACTTTTTTTTCGAAACTCTAGTTTAATTAAATGGCAATGGGGTGATACGATGGGGCAGTTTATCGTATTGGTGAATTAGCAAAAATTGCAAATATTTCTAAACGAACTATAGATTATTATACAAACATCGGGCTTATTCAAGCTCAGCGTACTAAGTCTAATTATCGTATGTATTCAGAAGAAGTTCTGTCCGACCTTCATTTTATTGAAGATTGTAAATCTATGCATTTTCCGCTAGATGAGATTAAGAGAAAACTAGAATTAAAATCAAAAACGGTCATGCATACAAGAGATGTTGAGAGGCAAATTGATGCGATTACACAGCAAATTAAACAGCTTCATAATGAAATTGCTGTCCTGCTGCCATTAATCAATTGCCTGGACGAAGATCAAAAGGGTGACCTTTCAAAAAAGCTTAATACAGAAGGCACAACATTAATTAAGACTCTTGTAAGCTTGACAAGTTAACCCTATTTTCTAATATTTCAGGAGGTGACTCCTTACCCGAAAGATCGGGCTAAGGGAATTTATTTGGACATATTAAACTTGGTTATTATAGCCATTTTAATTGCTTTGACGGCATTTTTTGTGACATCGGAATTTGCCATCGTTAAGATAAGAAGTTCAAGAATCGATCAGTTAATTGAAGAAGGAAATAAAAGTGCTATACATGCAAAGAAAGTGATTAGTAATTTGGATGAGTATTTGTCAGCATGCCAATTGGGAATAACGATTACTGCCCTTGGTATTGGGTGGCTTGGTGAACCAACCATTGCACATATGCTTCACCCTATTTTTGATAAACTAAGCATTCCAAGTTCTGCATCACAAATTCTTTCGGTAGGAATTGCCTTCGGGATTATTACCTTCTTACATGTTGTTGTTGGAGAATTGGCGCCAAAAACCCTTGCGATTCAAAAAGCTGAAAAGGTTTCATTGTTAACCGCACGTCCATTAATTTTATTCTACAAATTAATGTATCCGGTAATCTGGGCTTTAAATGGATCTGCTCAATTATTAACACGATTATTTGGATTAAAGCCAGTTTCCGAACACGAATTAGCCCATTCAGAAGAAGAACTTCGCATTATTTTATCTGAAAGCTATGAAAGTGGAGAAATCAACCAATCTGAGTTTAAGTATGTAAATAAAATCTTTGATTTTGACGACCGTATTGCGAAAGAAATCATGGTTCCACGAACAGAAATCGTATCATTCTCGAAGGATGACACGCTTGAAAACTTTTTAGAAACGGTTTATGAAGAGAAATTTACACGTTATCCGATTATCGATGGGGATAAAGATCATATTATCGGATTAGTTAATATTAAAGAAGTAATGACGGATCTCATTAAGAACAGACAGGTCACTTCCAATAAGCTTGAATCTTACACACGTCCCATTATTCGCGTGATTGATACGATTCCGATCCATGATCTTCTCCTTAAAATGCAGAAGGAAAGAATTCATATGGCTATCCTGATGGATGAGTATGGCGGAACTTCTGGACTTGTGACAGTAGAAGATATTATCGAGGAAATTGTCGGTGATATCCGCGATGAATTTGATATGGATGAAGTGCCAGAGGTTCGGAAAATCAATGATGAACACTATATTATTGATTCCAAAATGCTTGTAAGCGAAGTAAGCGATTTGCTTAATGTTGATATAAATGATGAAGATGTAGATACAATCGGCGGGTGGATTCTTACAGAGAATTACGAAGCTAAGCAAGGCGATGTGATTGAATTAGATTCCTATGCCTTTAAGATTATCGACATGGAAGATCATCATATTAAGTATATTGAAGTCCAGAAGCTAAATGAAAATGAAAAGCCTCAACCCCTTCCATTGACGGAAACGCAAGTAGTCTAGAAGTAAGAGGTTAGATGTGAAAGGAGAAATCGGTGAAAGATCCGATTTCTTTTTTTATATTAAAAAACCCTTAGCTAAACAAACTATGGCGCTAAGGGTTTACTGCTCTCACTATTTACCTTTTTGGCAGGTGGATTGTAAATTTAGTTCCTTTTCCCTTTTCACTGCTCACTTCTATATGACCATTATGAAGCTGTACGAGCTGTTTTACTATGGATAAACCTATGCCGAATTCGCCAAACGACTCTCCCGTTCTTGATACATCTGCTTTATAAAACCGATGCCAAATGGACTCGATTTCTTCGGGATCAATTCCAATGCCGGTATCCTCGATTTCAATTATCGTTTCCTTCTCTTCCGATATTCCTTTTAGGATAATCTGGCCCCTTTCTGTGAACTGATTACTATTTTTGACAATATTAATGAGAATTTGGATGAGCCTGTCATAATCGGCAATGACCTTAATATTCTCATCACATATGACCGATATATGATTATTTTTTTCAAGGGCCTGCATATGAAGCTGCTCTTTTACGACTTCGAGCACTTCAGATAAATTTATTTCCACCCTATCGAGCTTCAGTTGGTTAGAGCGGATTTTTTCATAGTCAAGATTTTCGTTCACAAGCCGTATCAGTCTTTTCGCCTCACGGTCAATTAATATCATGCCTCTTTCAATATCCTCTTCCGGAATTAACTGATTCTTTATTCCTTCAGCAAGTCCGCTAATCGTCGTTAAAGGGGTCCGCATCTCATGAGAAACATCTGCTATAAATTTCCTTCGCCTATTTTCCAGCCGGTCAATTTCTTCGTGAGATTTCTTTATCTTTCCAGCCATTTCATTAAAATCCCTTGCAAGCTGGCCAATCTCATCGATAGACGATTCTGGAACGTAAACATCATAATTTCCGGCCGATATCATGGAAGTCGCATTGCGGATTTCCTTAATCCGTTTTATCAAGCTTTTCGAAAAAATAAGGCTAACTAGAATGGAAGCTGATAAAGAGATGACGATCGTATATAATAAGAATTTATTTAATTGGGTAATCATATTCATCGTCCCTGTAATGGGCGATAGCAAAAGAATTCCCCCGCCTAACCGATCTCCTTGCATGAAGGGAACAGCTACAAGTGAAACCTCCTGACCAAATCGTTTAATATCATGCTTAACAGATACTTTATTTCCCTTTGATATTTCCGTCCACTCTTTTTCAGTCAACTGTATTAATGGGCTGCTTTGTAACTTCGGATAGATAACTTTTCCTTCATAATTAAACAGAATATATTTTATATGCCTGGTATTAAGAAGCTGGCTGTACTCGGCTAAAAATTGTTCATTCCCCTCAAGCCTTAACGTTAAATCTGTTAGGATTTGATCGCCATATGCCTCTAGCTCCTCCACTTTATTCTGGAAAATATACCTTTCAACAAACTGTGAAAATGATAAACTCAAAATGAGGAAAGCCAAAATGAGGATGCTAATATGACTAATTAAAAGCTGATAAAAAAATCTAATCCTCATTCGGGACCACCGTTTCATCAAATTTATAGCCAATTCCCCATACCGTTTGAATAAATGGCTGCTCAGGTGTACCGATTTTCTTCCTTAACCGTTTAATGTGAACGTCAACCGTCCGTTCATCCCCATAAAACTGATAGCCCCATACACGATCTAACAGCTGCTCACGTGAAAAAACCTGCTTTGGGTTTTTCACAAAATAATAAAGCAAATCAAATTCCTTTGGCGTTAGATTAAGGAGAGGCTGCCCATTAAAATATACTTCGCGTGAATCCTTACTAATTTTAAAATATTGGCTTGTAATGACATTGCTTTCCTCTTTCTCTATGACATCTGATTGATAGCGTCTTGTTACAGCCTTTATTCTTGCCATCAGTGCGAGTGGACTAAAAGGCTTCGTCACATAATCATCCGCTCCCATTTCAAGACCTAACACTTGATCAGAGTCGCTGTCCTTTGCCGTCAGCATGATAATTGGTACTTGACTCAGTTGGCGGATTTTGCGGCAAAGAGTAACTCCATCCATAATAGGAAGCATCCAATCGACAATAATTAAATCCCATTTCCCCTTATTAAATCGATCAAAGCCTTCTTGTCCATTATGAACAAAGACTCCTTCATACCCTTCCTTCATAAAAAACATCTCCAGCATGGAACAAACACTTTCATTATCTTCAACAACGAGAATTTTCATAAAAACATGCACCTTCCCATGTAAATACCTTTTCTTTAATGTAATCGAACCCTCCCCTATTTTACAATAAATATCACTTATACCTAAGTATTTAATGGGCGGGCCAATTTTTTCCACATTTGTTTAATAATTTTGGACATGCTATATACGGACCCAAAAAAAACAAAAAGGAGAATGCAAATGGTGACAAGAAATTTACTTAAAAAATGGGCGATCGGGATGCTTGTTTTTGGATTCATACTAGCCCAATCAACTGTAATTACATATGCTGAAAACGGTGGGCATCATGAGTTTAAGAGAGACCATCACCATCATTTTATAAATGAAGGGGATCTAAAACGCCTTTTGGATCAAGGTTATTCCAAAGAAGAAATTCTTAAAGCCGCTCATATCGCTAATTATTCGAATAAAAAAATTGATGATGTCCTAAATGTTTATAAGAAAAATGATTCGTCATGGGAGAAAACGGCAGAGCATTATGGGCTTGATTTGAAAAAGCTTAAGGAGCAATACCATGAGCATAAGGAAAAATACTTGCAGGATCATAAGGGCGAGGTCATAGAAAACGTAGCTGAATATACTGGAAAAACAGAAGATGAAATTAAAGCTTGGGTAGACGAAGGTATTTCATTACGGTTTATTGTAATAGGTGCGGCCATTGCAAAGGTAAGCAATAAGGATTTATCTGAAGTGATTAAGATGAAACAGGAAGGACTATCCTTTATGCATATAAAAGATAGCCTCAAAATCGACCAAAAAAAAGTCCGCGAAGAAAAGAAAGCATTGATGATGAAAATAAAAGAGGATATTAAGGATTAAACAAATTGCTTAGAAGGCTGCCTTATGAGATAAGCAGCCTTCTATAATTAATTAGACTAGCCCCCTTAAACGCGGATGGCTTCTCCTTCATTCTGATAGAATAAATCCTTATTCCAGCGCATATTTTCTTACATAATGGCAGGAGTTTCTTGAATCTTAGCAGAAACTTTAGAGGACTGAGGCTGCTTCGTAATGATTAATTTGAATTCACCCTTAGAAGTATGGACAGTTATATGTAAGCTTGTGTCTTCATCGAATAGGAAAACTGCTTCACTCTGAACAGATTGAGGGGCCATTCCTAATTCTATTCCTCTATTAGACATATTCACCAAGTAAATTCCGTTATGAAGATTCAGAAACTCACTGACAGATGCTTGAGCCAGTTCGCAAGCTTCTGTCAATTCTTCTTCGGCATAGATGGATGCGATTTGCAAAAACATTTCTTCACTAGCAGCAAGTGCGGTTAACAGTGGTGCCTCACCTTGGATTTCCTGCAAGACAAGCCAATCTGTTTCGACTTCTCCACTTACTGAACTTAACTCAATATAAACTTGATCATCAATAAACCGAATCATATTCTTTATAAATAATGAAAGATAGTCAATAAATTCTTTTATTTCGTTTGAAGATGAATGTAATAGGCTTTCGACCATTGCATCAATGTCACCGTTTTTAATCGCTTCAAAACGTTCATCTGATAGGCTATATAACTTTTTATATTCATTTAAAGAATTCGAGAACTCGTCAATCGTCATAAAGTTGTTGTCCACAATTGATTGTGCCAATAGTAAATGATTGCTTTTCTGTGCAGCTAGCATTTGCTCAACCTGATCATTGGATAAAAGCCCCAGATCAACTGCAATTTCACCAAATCTTTTATCCTGTTTTTTCTGTTTTTCATGAATTTCTTCCACTTGGGCTGAAGTTAGAAAGCCTTTATCAACTGCTATGACACCAAATTTTACATGGGTTGATTTTTGCTGATCAAGCGCCTGTTTGAGCTGTTCAGTTGTTAACAGTCCTTTATTTAATAAATAATGTCCAAAGTATTGACTAAACATGAGCACTGTCCTTCCTTTCTTCCTTTAACGCTTTTTCAATAATGGAAGTTACCGCTTCTAGCGTAATAGGCTTTTGAATAAAATCATCTGCGCCAAAGTCGAGTGCTTTTTTCAAATGAGATTGAGTCCCTGCAGAAGATGCCATAATCACTTTCATTGCAGGATGATCTCTTTTTATTTCTTCTAATGCTTCAATGCCGTCTTTACCAGGCATAACAATATCCATAAAAATGAGATCAGGCTTAAAGGTATTTGCCTTTGTTATAGCTTCTACCCCATTTTGAGCCTCCTCGATATTTTTGCATTGGCAAACTTCTAATATATTTCTAAGTTTCTTTCTAATTAATGCAGAATCATCGCAAATTAACACTTTTAAATGATTTTCCATTTTGAATTCACTCCTGATTTTAAAGATATAGGATAAAAGTTCTACAATATATGACAATATTCCTTCTTTATTTTCTAAATGCATTACTTAATTCCTGTAATTCGTGTAACATTTCCGACATTTTTCAATGCTCATGTACTTGAATAAAGTAAAAAAATGTTATAATTTTAAAAATGGATATTCATGATCCAACTGAAAAGGAATCATGTAAAAATTGGGGGAAACTATATGATCGATTCATCAGAAAATGTGGTCGCGGCACCCTTGCATAAGGGATTGTCCAAAGCAAAATTAGCAAAAATTTTGTTTTTTATTTGTCTCGGTTCTGTATTAATGGGGGTAGGGATTGAGGAGTTTCTCGTTCCGAACAAAATTTTGGATGGAGGAATAACTGGTATCTCCATCATGCTTTCACATGTTACCGGTATAAAATTAGGATTATTTATCTTCATTCTGAATCTCCCCTTTTTCTATATAGGTTATAAACAGATTGGTAAAACCTTCGCATTTTCCACTCTACTGGGAATTACAGTTCTCTCTGTTTCAACCGCTCTTCTCCACGATGTTCCCGTATTTACTAAGGATCCTCTTCTCGCAACTGTATTTGGAGGGATTATTTTAGGAGCAGGAGTCGGAATCGTTATTCGCTATGGCGGCTCTCTCGATGGGACCGAGATATTAGCCATTATTGTGAACAAAAAGCTTCCTTTCTCTGTAGGAGAAATTGTTATGTTTTTTAATCTTTTTATTTTCACTTCAGCAGGGTTTGTATTTGGCTGGAATCGAGCGATGTATTCAGTTCTCGCCTATTTTATTGCATATAAAACGATTGATATCGTTATTCAAGGATTAGATGAATCGAAATCTGTTTGGATCATCTCAGAAAACCACAAGATAGTCGGAGATGCTATTCTTGCAAGACTCGGCCGTGGCGTCACTTATTTGAACGGTGAAGGGGCATACACCGGAGATGATAAAAAAGTTATTTTTTGTGTCATTACACGTCTCGAAGAAGCTAAGTTAAAAACGATTGTGGAAGAAATTGATCCACATGCCTTTTTGGCCATCGCCAATATCACAGAGGTTCGTGGCGGACGGTTTAAGAAAAAAGCTATACATTAAAAAAGGGTTTATGTAGCTCAGTTTTTGTGGAAAACATATTAATCAGCTGATCAAAATCGTATATTAATTTGGGCAGCTGAGCTTGGCCTTGGCGGACACTCGTTCCGTTATATGTGGCAAAATGGATTAGATTCTTCTGTTTGCGGACATAGGTTCCGCTATATTATAAAAAAAGCAGTGATTTCCTCGTGCTTTTTCGTAAATAGCGTACTCAGTGTCCGCTTAGTCCAGAAATTACGGGCATTTAATGAAAATAACGGATTTAATGTCCGTAGCTTTTTTATTAAACAGCACCCTTTTTACTTTCGTATCCTTAACTGTCCATTCATTATTGCTTTGTTCTAAATGAATCGCAATATTTGGACTTTCCAAATCCTTATAAAAAGATAGACGCTTCATTAGGGTTACCGTGGAAAAAATAGATTCTTTTTTCTCTAGTTGACTCCCCACTCAAATGCCCATTTATGCTCTAATATAGAACATCCCGTTTACCGGCAATTACGCTATATTTCATCAGATCAATAAAATTTAGGTTCATACTGTGGTCAATAACCTCATCGTATTTATGGCCGAAGCTCGAAAAAATATCCATCTTTTTTAATACTTAGTTCAAAGCATGCCAAACTCTAAGAAAAAATTTAGAGGTCAATAATGCTTTGTGCAACCATACAATTCATCAGTTTTTCAGCTAACCTGCTCTTTTGTTCAGTATATTCAACAAAATACCGCTCCTTTATCAACAACACCTCCGTTTCAAATACGACTACTTTACATGTTTTTCCAAGCCTCTCTAGTTTTCCAAAGCAGGCAAGAAGATAATTCAAAAACTCAACTTAATACTCTTTAAACAAAATGGTAAAAAAACAAATGCATTTATATGGACTTGGTCTATTAGTCTATACATCATTAATACCAAAGGAATACAGTAATACTAAGGAAGATAAAAAGTGAGTTAAGTAGCTTAAGGAAAAACGTAAATATGAAAGGGGAGACATATTTAAGCGAGAGAAACAGGAGAAGGAATGGATAGTCAAGGTAAATATTGATACCGAAAATTTAAAACTGATAGTCGGTAACAGAAAAAGAGATAATTTCAAAACTTGATTTTGAAGTTAGAAAAACTGTCAAAAACTTCAATTTCCACACAAGATACTATTACTGCTTCCGATAATTCTTGTATGTTCTAATGCTCCTATTAATTCAAATCAGGAACAAGAAAAAATACAAAACTAATATTTTGATATAGATTTTGATTAGGTTTAATGCAAGGTAATTTTATGAAAAACGAAGGAGTCGATAAAAATGTTAAGTAGAAGAAGAAATAATGAAAATACTAATGTAGATGTGGATTTTGACACAGATATTGAATCGGAGTTAAGAAATAGATCTAATTCAGAAGCAGAAGCGGATGTTCGAAATACCGATAAAAATACCAACGTTGCACGTTCTAATGTTACTAACTCAGGTAATTCTAAGGTTGATATCAGACTCAACAGCCGCAGTAACGCTAGAGTGAGATCTGAACAAGAACAGGAAAATGATCAAGATCAAGATGTAGATATAAATATAGATATCGAGGAAGAAAGAAGACGCCGCCGTCGTCGTCGTTAATATTTGAATAAAAGGTGGGATTGCACTATTATCCCAAATGATGTTTCAACTGTAAAAGAAATGGAAGAAGGGTGGATTAAATTGTTCCACTCTTTTTATATTTCCATATCCTATTAAGTGAATGATGCATTTCGTAAACTGTGTAAAAACTTTATCTCTTTAACTAATTCTCCCCCATTGCTTTCATGAAATAAATTAATGATGAAAGGGGATTACAAATTGGTTAATTCAAGAAACATTGTTGATTTTATTATTGTCGGCACTGGTCCCGCCGGAGCTGTTATATCTAAGATACTTACAGATGATAAAAAAACTTCAGTTCTCGTCCTGGAAGCAGGAGGAATTAATGACAATGACAAACCTATAAGTGATTCTAGATTTGCTCTTGAACTAGAGGAATCAATTCTTTCCAGAGTATTTTTGGCAGAGAGAGGGTGTACCTCAACAAGCAAAGGTGCCAGACACCACTATTCATATCTAGTGTCAAATTAGTGGAGCAGACGCTAGATGTTATGCTTGTGGAGCCAGGCACCTAATAGGACAGCCTCTCAGATTGTGGACAAAGGGGTTCGGAATGGTCTCAATAAATCGGTATCTTTAAAGCGATGTTCAAAGTTCTTGCCAAAAGTACTTTAACTTTTTTCCCCATGATCCCGTTATTTATAAATATTTCCGATGTATCCCTTTCCCATCATACGTAAACAGCATATTCTTGCCTTCGACGATTGTTTCCATATGGACACTTCTGCCCCAAAGCTGATGGACATATGGCAGGACTTTTTCTAAATATTTTAGATCTAGCTCTATTCCTTCAAACCAATGCTTTAAATATAGTTCGCCATTCTTTAAATAATCACCGTCATTGACGGTTAAATATGGGAATCCCCCATTAACACGCATGCTTACGAGCTGATCACGAACATGCTCCCATTGCTTGTCAACGACTTTGTAGTCCTTCCCCTGTTTTTGGAACAAATACATATCCTCGCGCATAACAAGATCTTTTGTTAAGTAGTTCCGTAAAAAAGAAATATCAGACTCAATTTCTCGGACCTCGAACATTTTCTCCCGTCCGGAACCAGGCTGAACTCCATGCTTTTTCATTTCTTCTGTCGGATTATTATATCTCTCTTCAATATCCTCAAAAATTTTCAATCCTAAATAATATGGGTTAATGTTTGTGCGGGATGGCTGAACAACACCTGCATTTAATTTCGCAAACTCTAATGCCTCTGAGCTCGTTAAATCCATTTCTCTAAGAATGCGCTGATGCCAATACGATGCCCAGCCCTCATTCATGATTTTTGTTTCCAGCTGTGGCCAGAAATAGAGCATCTCTTCTCGCATCATCGTTAATATATCACGCTGCCAGTCGGTAAGCTCACGGGAATAGCTTTCAATAAATAACAATAAGTCCTTTTCAGGCTGTGGCGGAATTTTCTTCTTCTTCTTTACCGGATCTGGTTTTTGATTATTCCTTTCATCAAGTTTCCATAAATCATCGTAAGGGGAGGATGCCGTTGGTTCCTCTTCTTCATATTCAACATCATCTAAATTCCAGGAGAGCTTAGGTCTCATTAACGATGGATCAATATGTTCTTCAATGGCTAGAACAGCATCTAAAAAGGTTTCTACTGCTTTTTTGCCGTGTAAAATTTCGTATTGTCTGATTCGTTCGGCTGTTGCCGCCATGCTTTCGACCATATCTCGCTTTGTGTTTTGAAAACGAATATTGTTTTTGAAGAAATCACAATGTGCCAGCACATGCGCAACGATTAATTTATTCTGAATTAATGAGTTGGAATCGAGCAAAAAGGCGTAGCATGGATCTGAATTGATGACAAGCTCATAAATTTTAGATAGCCCAAGATCATAATGAAGCTTCATTTTAAAAAATTGCTTACCAAAGCTCCAATGAGAAAAACGCGTTGGCATCCCATAGGCACCAAAAGTATAAATAATATCTGCTGGGCATATTTCATAACGCATCGGATAATAATCTAAGCCAAAACCTTTAGCAATTTCAGTAATTTCTTCAATGGCGTTATATAGCTGCTTACGGTCCTCTTCCAGCATTTACAATTCCCCCTTTTTGTTCTTATCACAATCTATGAAAAAATAGGCGGAATGATGAATTGGAGTTAGAACAAAAAAGCGGAAGACCATCGTCTCCCGCTTTTTTCACCTTAATCATCGCTGTTATCATCATCATCGTTATCGTCTCGATCATGATCAATCTCGACATCTAATACCTTCCCGGTTACAGCATCAATCTCTACCTCGGCCTCGCCCTTGCTTGTTTTCAGTTCAACTTCATAAATAAGTTGATTGTCATCCTCATCACGATTAATTTCTATGACCTTGCCATTGACTTCCTTTTCAGCAATTTCTATTGCTTTTTGAATTGATATAAAATTATTTGAAGTTGATTTAGCTGTCTTTTCAAAATCATCATCATCGTCATCAAGATCTTCTTTCACTGATAGAACATCACCTGTTATGGCATCAATACGGATTTCAAATTCCTTATCCTTATTCTCTATTTCCACTTCAAAATAGCGCTTTCCAGACTTGTTTTCTAATTCAACACTTTCTACATACCCCTCAGCCTTGGTTAAAGCGATCTTTATGGCTTCTTCATGGGTAATTATTTTCTCTTTCGTGTTTTGCATCTCTGCTTTTGGATTATCATTTTTTGCAGCACCAGCCGCAACGGCTCCCCCTAAAATAACTGCTGCCGCAACGGCTCCAATAATAATTTTTTTCTTCATCATTTTTCCTCCTTAATCTTTTTCCTTACATCTACAATATAGACTTGCATTATTAAAGGAAAAGGATAGGAAGATTAAAAATTGATGAGAATCATGTAACTCTTTTCTAATCATCCCAAGTAATGGATAGCACTTCTCCTGTTATTCCATGGATTTGGACGGTTGCTTCCCGATCATATGAAGTATCAATTTCAATGAGATAATAATGTATATTGTCATCCGATTCCAAATCAACATCATTTATTTGACCCTTTACTTCCTTTAAAGCAATTTGAATAGCCTCATCCTCTGTAATGATCACGGTTGCTTCAGTTTCCGACTTTTGGAGAAGGATTTCCCCTGTTTGTGCATCTACTTTTAAGATGGTTTTCTTTCCTTTCCCTTGAACGATAACTTTATACTGGCTTTTTCCCTGCTCATTTATTTTTATAAATTGAACGAGCTCACCAGGAAATTCTGATAGAATTTTTTCCTTTATTTCGTTTTCAGTTAAGGGCTTTGCTAGAGGTTTAGGCTCTGCTTGTTCTGGATTCGCTTTATTGGATGCGATGTTGCTTTTTTTAGTAAAAGAAATGACCTCTCCATTCTCAGCATCCAGTTTGATTTCATAGTTCATTTCATTTCGATCCATTTCAATGACATATTGGTTATTCTTTAGGATTATTTCTGTTATCTGTCCATTGTATCTTTCCTCTACGAGGGTTTTAACTTCGCTTTTGGATAGAATTTCAGCAGATGGATTTATAACAGGGCCCAAAGCTTTAAAAGCAATAAATAAGATAACAATGGCTGCAATACCCATCATGACGAAAAGAGAACGTTTGTTTTTCAAAAGGATAGCACCTCACCTTCTATACTCCTTCCATTTTCCTATATGAACATGAGAAAAAGATGAGAAAGGAAAATTTTTAATTATTAATTGTTAAAGTTACTGTTGTTCCAGCATTTTCTTTACTTTCAAGCGTGACTCGTACATCTAAGGCATCGGCAATTTCCTTTGCAAGGGAAAGTCCAAGTCCTGAGCCGCCGCTCTTTCTGCTTCTCGCTTGATCAACACGATAGAAACGATCAAATACCATTGGCAATGCCTCTTCAGGTATACCGATCCCTCGGTCTATTATTTTAATATAGGCTTCGTTCTTTTCTATGCCAACCGCAATGGTAATGATGTCATCACTATATTTACGGGCGTTATCGAGAAATATAAACAATAGCTGCTTAAGCTTTTGCTCATCTGTAGTGACAGAGATGGAAGTCAATTGCTCCCCTTCAATCATAACATTACGATTATAAGCATTTTGAAACCCTTTTACCGTTTGTTTTAAAACATCGATTAAATTAATGTTTGTTAGCTTAAGATTCCTCTGTTCATTATGCCTAGCGAGCAATAACAGCTGCTCGGTCATTTCCCTCATACGAATGGATTCTGACAGGATAGCCTCAATCGATTCACTAAACAACTCAGGCTCCTTTAAGCCTCTTCTCTTTAAAAGACTTGCGTAGCTTTCAATAACCGTTAAAGGCGTTTTAAGCTCATGTGATGCATTGGATACGAACTGCTTCTGTTTTTCGAAGTTTGCCTCCAGCAAATCAATCATATGATTAAAGGTCTCTCCCATTTGATAAAGCTCATCTTTTGATCCTTCCTCTAATGGCAGCCGCTTGAATTGACCGCTTTCCTTAATTTCTCGCATTGTTTTAATCATACTTGTCACTGGATTAATCAGAAGATTGCTTAGAAGCCTACTCGAAATAAACACTGGAATTAAGGCCAGGATGGTAACTATGATTAACACAAGCCTAAGTGAATGCAGGTTCTCGATGGATTTTTCTAAGCTCTTTGTAATTTGCAGATTTGCGATATTTCCATCTGAAAGAATGATGGGCATGGAGTGAAAGGCATAGGTGTGATTATTAATAATCATTTCTTTACTTACCTCGCCTGTATAAAATTCTGCTTTCTCTTTCCTCAATACTTGTTCATTTAAGGATGTAACAGCTAGTGATCTCTTTGTGTCAGGTCTTACGATTCGAATCATGCCATCTACCGGAACGTACGCTCTGAGAAGTTCATTTTCTGGAATCGTTACAAGATATTTGTTAAACGTCATGGAGGTTATTTTCATTTCTTCTTTAGCTGTTTCAAGTTCACTGTTAATAAGGAAATTATTAAATAAGAAATAAATCGAAATATTCATTAACACTAACAGGATTGTAAATAAAACTCCGGTATTAAGGTTGATCTTATTACGCAGCTTCATTTTGTTACCTTAAGAACGTAGCCAACACCGCGTATTGTATGGATTAATGGCTCTTTTTCTGGAGTATCAATTTTTTTCCTTAAATAGCGGATATATACGTCTACTACATTTGTATCGCCAAAAAAGTCGTATCCCCATACGGCTTCTAATATTTGGTCACGGTTTAATACCTGCAATTTGTTTTTTAACAAATAAGCTAGAAGATCAAATTCTCTTGGAGTTAATTCAATGTCATCTTCTCCTCTTATAACTTCACGTGTCTTTTCATTTAATTTTAAATCCGCTAATGCTAGCCAGTCAGTTTCTTTCTTTTGTTCGACTGCTTTATGTCTTAATGCAGCTCGAACCCTTGCTAGCAATTCTTCTATTTGGAATGGTTTCGTTATATAATCATTTGCCCCTAAATCCAGCCCTGAGACTTTATCTTCAACCGAATCCTTCGCTGTTAACAACAAAATAGGTGTATGGCTGTCGCTCATTCGAATTCGCCGCAAAATTTCAATTCCGCTTAATCCCGGAAGCATGACATCCAATAATATTAAATCCCATTTTTTTGACCGATATTCCTCAAGACCTTTTATCCCGTCCATTGCTTTTGTTACCTTATAGCCTTCATATTCGAGCTCCAATTCAAGCAGCCTTGCTATTTTCTCTTCATCCTCAACAACTAAAATTGATTCTTTATTCAATGGAGTCTCCCCTTTTTCAATAACCATTTATGAATCAAGGTTAGCAAAAATCAGCAAATAATTCATTATCAATAAGATTAAATAGGAAAAAAGAAGGGATAAGGGGCATTTATGCCCTCTTATCCCTTCTACTCTTCAACTGACAGTTGAAGAAGCTTATTGTTTTTTAAACTATGTGAAATATTAACTGTTACTTTTTTGAGCTGATTATTTTCTTTCACTTCAAAAATAAAGGAATCCACGAAATCTGTTTCAGAAATTTTCTTTCTGCCGGCATATTGAAAATCAACAACCGCTTCACCAGGGTAATCCTCTTTGACAACTGCAGTAGCAATTCGTCCATACTTTTCATAACCATTTTGAGCAAACGCTAAATTGTGGACGTTCATAATTAAACTAATGGTAAACAACATACAAAAAAGCTTTTTCATAACTTGTCCTCCTGTAATAAAAACACTTTCCCCTATTGTTTGTGTTTTTTCATTTTTTTATGTAGTTAGTCCACAGGTTATTTGTTTTAATTTTCAGTTCCTTAATGATTCGTTTATATGCAGGAAAAAGTTGAAAACCCTTTATAATCAAGACGTCCAACATTTACAGTGTAATTTTTGTTCACATCAACATAAGCTAAAGTCAACTCCTTAAGTGAAGGAGATGGACAAATGAATAAATTAGATTATGACCGAGCGTTATATTATACACATCGCTCTGAATGGGATAATTTGCTAATATTGATGGTAAGAACAGAAGATCATTTTCTTTCCAAAAAGATCGAGTACTTCCTTCATGCGTACAACTTTGAAAAAGACTATTCCGTTATCGAGAAACATCTATATTCCTTACTCCGATACATCGACCATGCTAATGCCTATACTGCTTATGAGTTGCAAGAGGAGATTTACCAGTTACCATAAGAATTCCACCACCAAAAAAACACGGTTCTTAACCGTGTTTTTTATTGCTTCTATATGTGTCGAACATTTCTCCGATACCTATTAGCCCTTCATCTGGACATACATATTCGTATACATTTGAAGCTCATTCATTAATTGATCAACGTGTTTCGCTGGCTCTTCATGCAGCCAATCGTTTTCATAATCAAAGCAGTGAGGATCTAATACTAGCTGGCGCGGGATCACATTTGCATAGACCCCTCTCCCAACAATTCTCATATTACCGAGGGCATTCATTCCACCCTTACCTCCTCCTGCTGCAACAAGTAATGCGACAGGTTTGTTAGCAAATTGTTCACTGCCAAGGAAATCAAGCGCATTTTTTAAAGCACCGCTCATTCCACTATGGTATTCTGGTGAAGCCAAAATAATGCCATCCGATTTTAACACCTTTTCGCGCAATGCTCTAACCTCAGGAATTTGAAGTTGTAACTCCTCTCCGTTATATAAAGGCAGCTCGCCCTTACTTAAATCAATAAGCTCCGCTCCGTATTTCTTCGCGATATATCTTGAGGCAATCCCTGTTCTTCCTTTTTTTCTTGGGCTCCCATTTATAATTGTTAATTTCAACATAGTCTCTCTCCTTTTTATCACCATTTCGCTATCGTTTTTATTCATTCTAGTATAAGGGAGAGATTGTACTTTTTCATCATCGTAAAGATTTATTTTTGACTGCACTATCGGCACAATTACTAACCCTATGAATAGGCATTTCTTTAGTAAAACTAATTGATTATTCCATTTCTTACTGCATAGAGGGCAGCTTGCGTCCTATCAGCAAGTTCAAGTTTAGAAAGCAGATTAGACACATGGGTCTTAACTGTTTTTTCGGTAATGAAAAGATCAGCGGCAATTTCCTTATTACTTTTTCCTTTAGCAATTTCCCGCAGCACTTCGATTTCTCTTTTTGTCAGCTCATCTACATGTCTTCTTTCGGAATGACTTTTTCCTGATAGGTGGGATAATAGATGAGTGGTTGCCTTCGGATGAAGCTGATTTTCGCCGTTCATTAATTGAATAATGGCTTTGACAAGCTCATCTGGTTCAATGTCCTTTAATTGATAGCCAGAGGCTCCAGCCTCTATAGCCGGAATGACATGATCCTGATCAGAAAAGCTTGTTAACATCATGACCTTGATTTCTGGACAGTGTTTTTTTATTTCACGCGTTGCTTCAATCCCGTTTATAACAGGCATCTCTAAATCCATTAATACAATGTCCGGACGAATTCTTGTTGCTAATTCAATTGCCTCTTGTCCATTTTTAGCCTCACCAATAATTTCAATTTCGGGCTGCGTTTTAAGAAAAAAGACAAGACCACGCCTAACAACATGGTGATCATCTGCGATAAGAACACGTATGGTCATTTTCTCTCCCCCTAAATTGGTATAAATATTTCAATTCTAGTCCCATTTTCTTCAGAGCTTTTCAGCTTAAATTGTCCATTCAATGATTCAGTACGATCTCTCATGCTCTTTAATCCAAGAGATGGAATATTCCTTAAATCTCCATCATAATAAAAACCGCAGCCATCGTCGGTTATAACCATTTTTACATGCTTTTGATCTACAGATAAGATTAATTCCACCTTTGGCTGCCCAGAATGCTTTTTACAATTGGCGAGCGCCTCCTGACCAATTCTCCATAAGGCCTCTTCAACCTTTCCTGGCAGCGAAACTACACCCTCTACTTTAGAGCTCACTTCTAAATCAAGCATTTCACCATAACTTAAAAGGGCACTTATTATTCCATTTTCCAATCCCCTTGGCCGAAGCTGCCAAATCAATGCTCTCATTTCACTTAAAGCTTCCTGTGCTAAATCTTGTATATAGGAAAAAGTTTCTTTTGTTTCTAAATCCTTTGTCATTTCTGCCGCTCCTCTTGCCGTTAAACTTAAAGAGAATAGAAGCTGATTGACTGAATCATGCAAATCTCTAGCTAGACGATTTCTTTCCGCTGTTAAGGCATTCTCCTGCTCATGCCCTGTTAGCTTTATTCGCTTTAAAGCAGTGCCTATTTGAAAAGCAATCGATTCGAGCAAAGCCAATTCTTCCTTAGTAAAATGGGTCTTATTTGGTGAACCGACATTTAAGATGCCTATTTTCTCATCACCCGCCCGAAGAGGAACTGTAGCATGATGCGTTAATTGATTTGTGTCCGCTTTTTTTTCATTTCGAGCATCTTCAATTCTTTTGCACTCAATTATATTAATTGCCTTATGCAATCTTCCATCGATATAACGATCGATACACCAGCAGTCTCCCTTGCACATCCGCTCATTATCATTGTATGATAACGCTTCGGGCAGCTTTTCCTTTGCAGCTAGCTCGTATTTTCCATCTGGCTCAATTAGAAAAATCCATCCCGTTTCCAAGTCCGTAACATGCAGTAATTTAGCTAAAACCTCGGACAAAATTGTTTTTATTGATGTCCCTTCGTTTAATAATTCAGCAATTTCCTTTAATATCCAAATTTCCGAATGGCGATTCTCCAATGTCACCTTTATTCCTCCCAATGGATGTTCCTTCCATTATTATAATACTTTTATGTAGCCTAATCCTTAGTAATTAGAATGAAAATTTATACGACTAAAGTTGTAGTTTTGCCTGCCGGTAAAATTAAAGAGCACCGAGGAGTTTATTACCCCCGGTGCATCCCGTTTCATTATTTTTCTGCAGAATTTATCTTCTTATCAACAATCGCCATGAAATCACTCTTGATTTCCACGAGCTTTTGCTCACTTTCCGCAGAACTTGCCCCATTTACTCCGAAATAAAACTTCATTTTCGGTTCTGTTCCAGAAGGTCTTAAACAAATCCATGTTCCATCCTCAAAATGATATTTAATCACATTTGATTTAGGAAGGCTGATGGATGACTGATCCCCATTGCTTTCAGTTCGAACACCTGTTAAGTAATCCTCAACAGCAGCTACTTTTATTCCAGCTACTTGATTTAGCGGATTAGTACGGAAAGAAGCTAATATTTCCTGAATTTGTTGAGCTCCTTCCTTTCCTTTCAAAGTAATCGATTCAAGACCTTCAAGAAAATAACCGTACTGTTCAAATAGAGATAATAATCCTTCATATAATGTCATCCCTTTTTTCTTATAAAAGGCTGCTGCTTCTGAGGCCAATAAAGCAGCTTGAACGGCATCCTTATCTCGTGCAAAGTCTCCAATTAAATAACCATAGCTTTCTTCATATCCAAATAGAAACTGGTATTCCGCCGTTGCATCATATTCCTTCATCTTCTCAGCAATAAATTTAAAGCCTGTCAATACATCCACTGTATCAGCGCCAAAAGAGGATGCAATTTTTCTGCCGAGCTCAGATGTGACAATGGTTTTTAAGACTATGCCGTTTTCTGGAAGAATGTTCTTTTCTTTTTTCTGTGACAAAATATAATGCAGCAGTACAGCGCCAGTTTGGTTTCCAGTTAAAAGAACAAACTCACCAGATTGATTTCTGACTGCGATCCCAAGTCTATCAGCATCAGGGTCAGTAGCGATTAATAAATCAGCATTCTTCTCTTTTCCAACCTTTATCGCCAATTCAAAGGCTGACTTTTCCTCTGGATTAGGACTTTTCACTGTGGAGAATTCAGGATCTGGAAGTTCCTGTTCGTCTACTACATACACTTGCTTATAATGTAAAGCAGCTAAGGCAGCCCTTACAGGTATATTTCCAGTTCCATGCAGTGGAGTAAAAACAATCTTAAGATCTGTCTCACTCCCTAAGGAAGGATTTTCAGAAATCGCGACCAGCCTCTCTATATATTGACTGTCAACCTCTTCTCCAATTATTTTAATTAGCCCTTTGTCCATTAAATCTGTTTCATCGCCAATGTTGATTAAAAGTTCATTTTCAATTTCATTTACCTTCGAAATGACGATGTCAGCTAATTTAGGAGGCAGCTGTGATCCGTCAGACCCATATACTTTATAGCCATTATATTCAGGCGGATTATGGCTTGCAGTAATAACAATACCTGAGAATGCCTGCAAATACCGAACGGCAAAGGATAACTCAGGAGTAGGTCTCAATTCTTTGAATACGTACGTCTGAATCCCTCTTGTTGCCAGTGTTTTAGCTGCCTCCATGGCAAACTCCTTAGACATATGACGGGAATCATAAGCAATAACAACCCCTTGCGCTTTTGCTTCTGACCCATTTTCTTCTATGTAAGCTGCCAGGCCAGCAGAGGCTTTCCTGACTGTATATATATTCATCCGATTCGTTCCTGCCCCGATTTCTCCTCGCATTCCGCCGGTACCAAACTCTAAGTCTTTATAAAAGGCATCCTCCAGTCGTTTTTCATCTTTTTGAATCAGGTCCTCTTTTAATTTTTGATCTAAACTTTCAAATCCAATCCATCTGTCTGCTTTTTCTTTCCAGTTCACGCTATTCCCTCCCAATAGTAAAAGCGAAATTGCCTCGCTCAGGGGCGACAAGCATAAGACAGGCTGGCGAGATGGTTATACTTTAACCTTCTTGACAGACTGGCTTATGACCTCCGACGTACAGGACGTACTAGTGCCGACGAAGACATTAGGCCGTGGCGTTCTTAGTCGGCGGGCCCCTAGGCACTGTAGCTAGATAATAAAACACTATCCAATCTACAAAATCACTTCGATAAAAAGACCTTTTTCCCTTTTAAAATTTTTCTTGTTTTTTTGACATAACCATATAAATCAGCCAACATATTTGAATATTTTTTCCGTTTTCTTTAAGATAAAACAATGGACAAACTTTATTGATGACAAAATTATGACGAAACACAAAACAAACCGTGATATTCTCTTAATAGTAATTTACAACGAATGCTGAGAAGCACTATACTTTTTCTAAAGTATGATCAATTAATGAGGAGTACACTATGAATAAAACGAAAGATAATCGTGAATCGTTACTGTTTATTTCCTGGGCAGCCTCCGTTATTGCGATGTTCGGAAGCCTATATTTTTCAGAGATTCGTCAATATGAGCCTTGTACACTGTGCTGGTACCAAAGAATAGTTATGTATCCATTTGTTATTATATTAGGAATGGCGGTTATTCGAAAGGATTATCGAATCAGCATTTATTCCATGGTCCTGTCTGGTATTGGTGCTTGTATTTCACTATATCATTATTCCATACAAAAAGTGTCCTTTCTTGCTGAGCATGCCGCTTCATGCGGGAGAGTCCCTTGTACTGGCCAATATATTAATTGGCTTGGATTTATTACAATTCCATTTCTAGCTTTGACTGCTTTTATCATTATTTTTATATGCAGTTATCTTTTATGGAAAAAAACGAAAGAGGTAAAATAAGATGAAAAAAATTGTTATATTTCTTGCAGTCATCATTGTTCTTTTTGTAGCTGTCGGTTTTTTAACAAAAATGCAAAATGAAGAGAAGGTTTCCGGTGATAATCCATATGAAAAGAATAAACTTCATCCTGAAACAATATCTCAGCTTGATGACCCTAATTATCAAAATATAATCCTTCCTGAGGAATTAGAAAAGAAACTTGATAATAAAGAAGATGTGACTGTGTACTTTTTTAGCCCAACATGTTCCCATTGTCAAAGAACCACACCGGTTGTTGCTCCTTTAGCAAAGGATATGAAATTAGATCTTGTACAATATAATTTGCTCGAATTTGAAAATGGCTGGGATAAATATCTGATTACGCAGACACCTACCATCGTCCAATATAAAGATGGAAAAGAAGTTAATCGGATAACAGGATACCAAGACGAAGATGTGTTTAAACAATGGTTTAATGAAAATAGTTTGTAATAAACCTACGAAAAAAACGCCTGCAATTTTCACATTGCAGGCGTTTTCATGTTATATTAATATTTCATTTGCAGCTTTTGTATAAATACTAAGTACATCATCCTTTATCATTTTGCTGCTGCAAAATTGGCTGAAGGAAAATGGGAAGGTTAAACCAAACTCCTGTAGTGTGTATACATTTTTTACAAATAAGCCCTCATATTTCTCATCTAATTGTGGAAGTTCTAGTATGGATATAATGGTTTGCATACTCGCTATAACCTGATATGCTTCTTTTAATGTTCCAAAGTATTCGGAATGTCTTGTTGTCGTATGTAATACTTGCATGCGCTCAAATTCCTTTATTTCTTCATCAGGAAAATAAAGAGGAAAAACATTTGAATATAGAGTTTGTATAAGTTCCTTAATTTTCAGCTCTTGTACATGAGTTGAAGCATATACAACTTTCACATAAATGACCACCTTTTAAACATTGTAACCTGTTCGTAATATATATCATTAGAATAGCATATTCATTAAGTTTTTTAGGGTGGTAATTAAATCCAAAGTGTTTCCATTTTTGCATATATAAAGGAGAAGTCTATGATTAAAGCCATAAGATTTGGAGAATGGTATGAATTAACTTTGCCCCGTGATTGGGACGGATTTACTATAGATTATATTCTAAGAAATATTTGGAGAGCACCGAAAAAACAAATTCATTTTATGCGTATGGAAAACCAGGTAAAGGTTAACGGTGAATGGGTTAACTGGAATTCTCCATTAAAATATATGGATAAATTGCAATTACGAATTTTTGTTGATGAGGATTTTGGCGTGACTCCTTTTTATAAAGATGTGAAAATCCTTTATGAGGATGATCATATACTTGTTCTTAATAAGCCAGCCTATATGGATACTCACCCTAACGAGGATGGACAGACAAATACACTTTCTAATGCAGTTGCCTATCACTTACAATCCCAAGGGGAATATCGGAAAGTGAAGCATGTTCACAGGCTGGACCGCGATACGACTGGAGCCGTGCTCTTTGCCAAACATCCTCTTGTCGGAAGCATTCTGGATAGGATGCTGGAAGAAAGGATCATAAAACGCACGTATGTTGCCCTCGTTCATGGCTTGTTAAAGACTAAAAAAGGAATCATTAGGGAGCCCATTGGACGTGATCGCCACCATGCAACAAGAAGGCGTGTATCCTCAAGCGGACAACAGGCAATTACACATTTTGAGTTAATTAAAACGTATCCGAAACAAAACCTGTCACTTATTAAATGTCAGCTGGAAACTGGACGTACACATCAAATCCGTGTACATTTAAGCTATATTGGTCATCCTTTAGCTGGTGACGTTTTATACGGTGGGAAGCCCATCTTTGACCGACAAGCATTACATGCTGCTAAACTCGAATTTCCTCACCCCTTTACGATGGAAAAAATCAGCTGCAATGCTCCTTTACCTGAGGAAGAGAACAACAAATCAGTCATGCCGGCAGAGCTGCTGCAAGTTTTGCCCAGTGACCTTACCTAAATGAAAAGGGCCGCCTCTTATGCCAATTATTTGGCATTTGAGACGACCCTTCTACTTTTCTTTGTCTTGTTTCAGCGCCTAATTACTTCCTCAATTTTATTAGTCAGTCGTTCTTCTAAAGGCTCGCATAATAAGGCTTAGAAGGAATACGAGCAGCACTGAACCGATTAAGGCTGGAATAATCGGGAAGCCAGCGATATCTGGACCCCAATCACCAAAGATTGCAGACCCTAACCATGCTCCTACAAATCCTGCAATTATATTACCAAAAACACCGCCTGGAATATCTTTGCCGGCAATCATTCCAGCAACCCACCCAATAATTCCTCCTATAATTAATGCCCATAAAAAGCTAAACATAATATCACTCCTTGCTGTTTTGATTATAGTTTTTCTCCGTTTTTTTTCTTTCATTCAAAAAACTAATTTCCACTTTTTATAAGTGAACGAAAAAATTGGTACAAGCTTGAAAAGCTTATATGTAAGTTACCCAGAAATCATCACAATTACACTTTTTTTTACTAAAAAACCAAAAGCGATTGCTCTAAGGCAATCGCTCAACCTATATAAACGGCATATGCCGGGATATTAATAACAAATTACCCGCTCAGCATTTGTCCAAAACTTTTGCTTTTTGTAAAATGATGATAATGTAACCGAAATTTCACATACTAAGGAACCTATAAGAAATATNNACTTAAAACTATCTAATTCACTCATTTTCGTATAAAATTGTTTTCGTTTGGATGAAATTTTTTCTATGGGGGTTATAAACATGGTTTTCAAAAAGAAGGACAAATTCAATACGTTGTTAAGCAATATTGCATTGAACGTAAAAGAGGGTGCAATTTACTTCGCAGACTATAAACTGAACAATGTAAGTGATTTGAAAGTTTTTTCAGAAACGATGAAGGATTATGAGTCAAAAGGGGATACGTATGTTCATGAAGTGATCAGGGAATTAAATAATGCCTTTATTACGCCAATTGAGCGTGAAGATATCCTGCACCTTGCAATGAGTTTGGATGATGTAATCGATGGAATTGAACATTGTGCAGCCCTATTCGAAATGTACTCCATCACTCAGGCTGATGATTACATGCTTAAGTTCGTAGATGCAATTAAAAACTCTGCTTTTGAAATTGAAAAATCAATAGAACTTCTTTCAACAAAAAAATTACTGCAAATTAGAGAACATCTAATCATAATTAAAGATCATGAATCAAAATGCGATGGCGTTCTTCGCCAGTCGATCAAACATCTTTTCTCCGTAGAGAAGGATCCAATCAGAATCATTCAGTACAAAGAGATATACGAAAATATGGAAGATATAGCCGATAGCTGCCAAGCGGTTGCTAACACACTTGAAACCATCATCATGAAAAATGCATAAGGAGCCGTAACAAATGGATGGATTATTTATTTTAACAATCTTAATTGTCATCGGAGCCTTAGCTTTTGACTTCATAAACGGTTTTCATGATACTGCTAACGCAATTGCTACATCTGTGTCAACGAAAGCCCTTAAACCGAGGCATGCGATCATTTTAGCATCAGTAATGAACTTTGTTGGAGCGATGACTTTTACAGGTGTTGCCAAAACAATTACAAAGGATATCGTTGACCCGTTTACATTGCAAAATGGATCATTAGTTATTCTGGCTGCACTGATTGCAGGGATTTTCTGGAATTTATTAACATGGTATTATGGCATTCCAAGCAGCTCCTCACATGCGCTAATTGGCTCTATTGCCGGTGCGGCCATTGCTGCTTCAGGGTTTGCTGCTCTTAATTACCAAGGTTTTCTAAAAATTTTACAGGCGCTTATTTTCTCGCCAATTATCGCGTTTGTAGTCGGATTTATTGTTTACAGCATTTTTAAAGTCGTATTTAGAAATAACAATTTAACAAAGACCAATCGAAATTTTCGCTTGTTTCAAATTTTTACTGCTGCATTACAATCCTATACACACGGGACGAATGATGCACAAAAAGCGATGGGAATTATTACAATGGCACTTATAGCTAATAATTATGTGACAACTACAGATATTCCATTCTGGGTTCAGTTCTCCTGTGCGCTTGCAATGGGACTTGGAACATCTGTCGGCGGCTGGAAGATTATTAAAACAGTCGGCGGGAAAATCATGAAAATACGTCCTGTGAATGGCGTAGCAGCCGATATAACAGGTGCCATGATTATTTTCGGGGCTACGTTTATTCATTTGCCAGTCAGTACAACACATGTTATCTCGTCTTCTATTTTAGGAGTCGGTTCTGCTCACCGCCTAAAAGGGGTTAAATGGGGAACAGCACAAAGAATGCTTATCACCTGGGTTATCACATTACCCATTTCTGCAACGATCGCAGGTCTTGTTTACCTTCTTTTAAATGCTATCTTTTAATGGAATGAAAGATGGTATTTCGATTTTTGCTGGTTTTAAGAGGATAGACTAACTTCCTATCTTCTTAAAACCATTCACTTTTCAAAAAATTAGCAGGCTATAATAGCCTGCCACATTTTAAAAGCTGCCGGGGATGGAATCGATTCTCCAGCCCTTATCGGTTTGGCGAAAAACGATATGAACAGTTTCAGTAACTAAACTATCACCGAGCGGAACTTTTAGATTGTATTCTTTTTCAGAGCCTGCATCCTTTGTGAGAAAAATGGTTGCTCTTTCGTAATCTGCACGTGAACCTCCGTCTGCATTTGGCTGAGCAAGCTTTCCATTATGCAGGACTATGCCTGCTCTTTCCATATATTGATGAATAGCTTCCACCGAGTATGTGCTTAATAAATATTCGTTCATTTTCTCCTTTGTATCAAGGTCACTCCCCATATAACGGTAATCCATCTCATTCAATAGAAAGCTTTCAATCAGACCCTCTTCCATTTTTCCTCCGCTTGTCACATACCAGTAATTCTTTACTGCCGTTTGAACCATTTCCAGCAACATTTGTTCTTCCTGACTTTTTAGTTTCTTGTAGTCCGCCCCCGGTCTAATACTGCTAATTATTTGACCTACCTCCGGATCATGAAGAAATTCTTTATTCTTTCGAACGCCATACGTAAGAGTTTTTGTTTCAAAGAGCGGAGATAAACCATAGTTCTCCAAACTGCTAATCCAATCTTTTTGATGGGCTTCCACGGTAAATAATATTTCCGTTTGCCCATTGTCTAGGACTTTATTTACATTAATCATATATTCACTATTATTTCCTTCTTTACCTTTTATGAAAAGATTTGAAGCCAAAGCTTTCGGGATATTCATCGTGATATCTGCCTCCCGTAAATAAAAGGGAACCGTATCACTGTTTCGGTGTGCTAGCTTTTCTTCTATCTCCATTTTCAGATTTTCAAATTCATCTCTTGAAGGAAAAGTCATTTTCAAATTCATTCCCTTTTCAATTGCTTGAAACGCAAGCTCAGGATGCCCTTCTTTTAACCTTGCGTCCGCAAGATAATACCAATAATAAGGAGCATTAGGGACATTCATTGCCCTTGCATCATAATAATCAGCTACCTTTACGAAATAGGCAGGATAGAAGCTTAAGTCAGATTGAAATGAATTGTTATTCCACTTAACAAGATCTGTTCTATACACATCGGCCATTTCTCTATTCCAAATAGCTAATCTTGCCTGTGAGTCCTTTTTATCCTCTGGAATCAGAACTTCCATTTCGTGGTAGTTTAACTGTGCTAATTTTACTAATCCACCTTGTTGGCCCGGTTCCCATGTGAAAATGTCCAGGATATTCCCGGCCGATACACCTATTTTCCAGCCTAATAATAGTTCTGGTCTTCCGTCACCTGTAATGTCTGCACTGCTAGCCCAGCTGACTTCATACCCAGTCCCTTTAACCTCCGTTTCCTTTATCCATTCACCTTTTTCTTTCCGTAATATTAATGCCCCTGATTGTTCTTGTTTTCCAATGGACTGGTAAAGAAAAACGACCTCATTATCTCCGTCTCCATCTAAATCCGCTTGTATAGTAGATTCATTGCCTACTGGCTGACCAGCCGTTGTAAACATTGTTCCGGCAGGTAAGAATTCTTTAGATTTTAATAACAGTGTTTTTTCTATTTCACTAGCCGCCTCCGTGTATTGAGGTGCTTGTATTAATGTCACTGGCTCTGGAAGGAAGTTGCATCCCCCAAGAAAAAATGTACTGGCTAAAAGCAAAGCACAAAACCGCAAGTAATATTTCCTCATAATTTCCCCCTATATTTCCTCCCTACAAAAAGAATACTACAATAAGTAATGGAATTCGTTTCAAATAGGTTAACTAATCATTGCATATACATTAAGAAGATTAGATCGCTAATCGACATTAGGGAAGGATATGATGGCGGTTGTTCCTTTACCGACCTCACTATTAATCTCAAGACTTCCTCCATGGGCATGAATAATTTCGTGGCAAATAGCAAGTCCCAGTCCTGTACCAGACCCACGAAATTTGCCTTTATAAAATTTCTTCGTTATGGCAGGCAGGTCATCAGGTGGTATTCCTTTTCCTGTGTCAGCTATTTCAATGATTGTCATTCCTTCTTTCCGTTCAATATGAATGGTAATGCTGCCATTTTGGGGTGTAAATTTAAGAGCATTATCCAAGATGTTAATCAATACTTGCTTCATCCGGTTTCGATCAAGTTTAACCATTAAGCCTTCAGGCATTGTTAATACCTTTAAATTTACCATCTGCCTCTCTGCACGCGGATGCAGCTGTCCAGCCACTTCCCTTATTAATTTTGATAAATCGGCACTAGCAAAAAGATATTCTACTTTGCCAGTTGATATACTCGATAAATCAAGCAAATCCCCTAGCATCAAATTTAACCGGTCACTTTCATTTGAAATGATTTCCAGCCCTTCTTTAAACATCGGATCATCAGACAACGAATGTAAAGTAACTGCCCATCCTTTTACAGAGGTTAACGGCGTTCTTAATTCATGTGAAACAGATGCAATAAATTCATTCTTCAGCTTTTCATGCTTTTCAACCTCTCTAGCCATAAAGTTTAATGTGTCAGCCAGCTTGCCGATTTCATCATCTTTTTTCTTCGGTATTCTTGTCGCAAAAAAACCAGCAGCCATTTGCTCTGCCGCCAATGTAATGGTGCTTATTGGTTTTGTAATGGAGACTGCCAGGAAATAGCTAATACATGCTACAAGCAAAATAACAATGATTCCGATTCCAGCTAACATTACTGAATTTTGAATAAAAACAGAATATAGGTTGTCTATAGATGAAATAAACCTGACCGCTCCAATTGGCTCATTTCCCACTAAAATTGGCTGTGTTACTGCTAACAGTTTTTCATCACCGTTATCACCCATCCAATAGCCTGTAGTACCATTTAAAGCAGATTTAACATCCTCAAGAGCCGCAAGATTTAATTTCCCCTGATCATGAGTATTGGCAAGCACAGTCCCATCAGAATCAATAATTTGCACCTGTGCACCGATGTTAAAATGATATTGACTAAGAAGCTGTTCCGCTTGATGGGATAATTTTCCGGACTCAATGTATGGCTCATAAAAAGTTGAAAACATGGATCCCTGATCTCTAAGAGCCTGTTTGACTCCCCCCATGTAATAAGTGTAAAGGGCAGATAGAATAATAGTCTCATATAGAACTACTGTAAAGATGATTAATAAAAGATAACTCCATACTAGACGCTTCTTAATCCCTTTCTTCATCCCAGCTTTTCGCCTTCCTCAAAGCAATACCCAAATCCCCAGATCGTTTTTAAATATAATGGATTTGAAGGGTCATCTTCAATTTTTTCTCTTAATCTTCTAATATGCACATCAACTGTTTTAGGGTCTCCAAAATAATTTAATCCCCATATCTCATCAAGGAATTCATCTCTTGAAATGGTTTCATTCAACTTTTCAAAGAAATATTTCATTAGTTGAAATTCACGGGGAGTTAACTTTAAAAGCTGTCCCGATTTATAGACTCTTTGTGTTTTAATATCAATTACGTATGGTCCTGCCTCTAATTTTGAAGTTTTTGCCGGCTGTTGTATGATTTCTGTTCTTCTTAATACAGTCCTAATTCTAGCTACAAGCTCCAGCGGATTAAAAGGCTTCACAATATAATCATCTGCCCCAAGCTCAAGACCCATTATCTTATCCATATCCTGCCCTCGTGCCGAAAGGATAATGATTGGCAGCTGAGGATTCTTTTCCCTTATCGTAGTGCAAATCTCAAAGCCATCCATGTCAGGAAGCATGAGATCAAGAATAACTAAAGATGGGTTATACTCTTCAACTAGCTTTAAGGCAAGCTTCCCTTCACCAGCTTCCATTACTTCAAAATTAGATCTTTGTAAATTAAATGCGATTAATTTGCGTATGGACTGCTCATCTTCAATAATTAATATTTTTCCATTTGTCGTCATCTTTTTTTCACCCTATATGAATAATTTTCATTTTCCCATCTAAATTAGACGTTAGAATTGGCGAACTGTCACATCTTACCATTATATTTTCCTTCTTATAAAAATTCCCTAAAAACCTTTCCATTTCCTCTTTTATTTGAAAATTCTTCCTGTAGAATAGAGATATAGTTCTTATATAGGGGGGACAGCTTTATGCCTGATTGGTCCTATCACCCTTTGTTTAAGCCATGGCTTTCCCGGCTATCCGGTTCGGCTGGAAGAGAATTCATTCACCGGGGAATGTGTATGATTGCGAGTGTACCAGGCGGAAAACAAGGAATTGAATTTCTAGGCCATATGAAACCTTCTCCCACAATAGGCAAAAGGTTATTTAATTGCACATTTTCAAGCCCACTCGGCTTAAGCGGGAAAATTGACCCGCTATTGTCCGGAACAAAGGCATTTTCTTATCTCGGCTTCGGTTTCATTGAAGTAGGTCCTGTCAGTTTGGATCCTAATGACTCCAAAGAGACAGCAAGATTTGATAATCAAACAGGGACCATTCTTTATCCAAAGCCCCTCGAATCAATAGGGATCGATCAAACCGTGCAAAGGTTAAAGAAACAGAAGGCTACTATCCCACTATTTATTCGATTAAATTTATGCTCCAGTGAAAGTATGGATGAATTAATAAAGCTTTCAAAGCCGTTGACACCATTTGCAGATGCATTTGTGATTGACTTTCTTTCATTACTAAACGCCAGTCAGCATTTAGGACTTCTTGCAAAAGAAAGCAAGAAACCAATTATTCTGGCCATTGCTCACAATAAAATAGGTAGGTTCCTGCCTCACATTCAATCACTAATCAGCTCAAATTTCATAAATGGATTATTAATTGAGGAAGCGAATGAAGATCAGCCTTCGGGCAGGCAAACTATGGAGATAGCCGGTGCCTTAAAGCTTCTTCAAGGTAAGCAAATGGCGGGGATTCCTATTATTATTTCAGGAGGGATATATGAGCCTGAAGACGCCGTTCTGCTTCATGATTTAGGAGCAGACCTTATCATGCTGACAGAGGGCTATGTCTCTTCTGGCCCTGGTCTTCCAAAAAGAATTAATGAAGCTCTTGCTGATTCTAAAGGAATAGATGACGGAATGGATGTTATACAAGGCTGGAAATGGTATTGGCTGTTTGGGATGATTATTTTCTGCGGAGGACTTCTTGCACTTATTTTTAGTATGACACGAGTCATTCTTCCGTATGATGAAGCATTTATCCAAATGACAAGAGAGGAATTATTGGCCTTAAATCCGAACATCCTTAAATTTATGGCTCATGATAGGATGACCCTTGCTGGAACGATGATTTCTGGGTCGATTCTTTATATGCAGCTAGCAAAAAACGGAGTGCAATTTGGGTTGCATTGGGCAAGGAAAGCCATTAATATTGCTGCCATTTCAGGATTTTTAGGAATACTTCTATTTATCGGGTATGGATACTTTGATTGGCTGCATGGTTTATTTTGGCTTATCCTGCTTCCATTTTTCATATGGGGTGTTCGTCAAACAAAAGGAGCCATTCATTCTCCCGTTTCAAAAAACCGCAGAAATACCTCGAATTGGAAAAAATCACTATGGGGCCAGCTTTGCTTCGTCATTTTGGGATTTTCATTTGTCATTGGGGGAGTCGTCATCTCGACTATCGGGACTACAAGTATTTTTGTACCGACAGATACTGGGTTTATTTGTATCCCGCCTGAGATTCTTAATGAAATTAATAACCGGCTAATTCCAGTTATTGCCCATGATCGGGCCGGGTTTGGGAGTGCCTTATTTAGTGTCGGGCTGCTTGTACTCATGATGGCGCTTTGGGGCTTTCATGAAGGGGCTAAATGGGTATGGTACTCCTTTCTATTTGGGGGCCTGCCAGCCTTTTCAGCCGGTATCTTAACTCATTTTTTTATTGGTTATACGACCTTTATTCACCTTCTTCCAGCATACTTTGCCTTACTTCTTTATATTGCTGGGCTTATTTTATCAAAAGGGTTTTTATTTGATAGTGAAAATCTGCAAAATGAAAAAAATCGGCAAATGCCTTCGTAGGCACCTGCCGATTTTTTTTATGCTTCTGCTTCAATTTTCTCTTCCATATTATTATAAACAGTTGAATCGATTTCACCAGTCATTCGACTCGTTAGAATCCCTGATGTCATAGAACCACTAACATTAAGTGCAGTACGCCCCATGTCGATTAGCGGCTCGACTGAGATTAAGAGACCGGCTAAGGCAACTGGTAAATTCAAAGCGGATAAAACTAAGATAGCTGCAAAGGTTGCACCGCCGCCAACTCCAGCAACACCGAAAGAGCTAATCGCTACAACGGCAATAACCGTTGCAATGAATGATGGTGATAATGGATTAATTCCAACTGTTGGCGCAATCATAATTGCAAGCATAGCTGGATAAATTCCAGCACATCCATTTTGCCCAATCGAAAGACCAAACGATCCAGAGAAGTTGGCAATCCCATCAGGGACTCCAAGAGACTTCTGTGTTTGAATATTTAATGGCAGGGCGCCAGCACTTGAACGAGATGTAAAGGCAAAGGTTAGTACAGGGAATGCCTTTTTCACATACGTTACCGGATTAAGTCCAGCAAATGTCAGCAATAATAAATGAATTAGGAACATAACGAGCAATGCAACGTAGGACGCGAGCACAAACTTACCGAGCTTTAGTATGGCATCAAAATCACTCAATGCTACGGTCTTTGTCATAATAGCAAGGACACCATATGGAGTTAAGCGTAAAATAATCGTCACAACACGCATGATTATAGCGTAAAATGCATCTACAATTTTCGAGAATAATTCAGCTTGTTCAGATGCCTTTCTTCTAACCCCTAAATAGGCAAACCCAAGAAATGCTGCAAAGATAACAACAGAAATCGTTGAAGTTGGACGTGCACCAGTTAAATCCAAGAATGGGTTAGCTGGCAGTAATTCCAAAATTTGCTGTGGGAGATTTTTTCCTTCTAATTCAAGATTTCTTTGCTCCATCACTTCACCGCGGGCTATTTCAGCATCACCTTGAGTAATTTGAACAGACTCCAAATTAAAGCCTAAAGTTGTAGCAATACCTACAGCGGCTGCTACAGCTGTTGTTGCAACTAGCAAGCCAATAATAAGAGTACTAATCTTTCCTATATTATTGCTCAATTTCAGCTTCGTAAAAGCAGTTAATATCGAAATGAATACAAGTGGCATAACAATCATTTGCAGAAACTTTACATAGCCTCCGCCAACAATGTTGATCCACGATGATGATTCAGCAACAACCTCTGAAGTCGGTCCATAAATAAACTGTAAAGCAAATCCAAACACAATCCCTAATCCTAATGCGGTAAAGACACGTTTAGAAAATGATATATGTTTTTTCTGCATATAGAACAGGCCAATAATAATTAATAACATAATAGCAATATTTATGATAACAAGCCCTGTTGTCATTTTATTTCCTCCTAAAATAATAATCTTTAATAATGATAAAACTATATCTCATGTAATCCTATGAGTCAAGTAGGAATTAAAGAATCTTATTTATTTTTATTAATTTACCCTTGACTATTTTTTAAATGCATAATACTTTTTTTATTTGAAGGTTTATTTTAC